>JADHTD010000011.1 GCA_016776525.1 Rhodospirillales bacterium | reverse complement strand
AATGGCAGGCTTCAAAAGCCGCATCCCGGTGGGCCGAGGCGGCCGCCACCAGGACGATGCGGTCGCCCGGGCTGAGCTTTCCATAGCGGTGGATGATCAGGGTTTCTTCCAGGGGCCAGCGTTCATTGGCCTCGGCCTCGATACGGGCCAGTTCCTTTTCGGTCATGCCCGCATAGTGTTCCAAGGTCATGGAGCCGATTTCCGTATCGCCGGCCATGTCGCGAACCAGCCCGACAAAGGCGGTAACACCGCCGATGGCATGGTTGCCTTCGGACAGTCGCGCCAATTCGGCGCCGACGTCGAAATCTTCCTGTTGGACGCGGATCACCGCGTCAGCCCCCGGTTACCGGCGGGAAAAAGGCCACCTCTTCCACATCGTGGAGAGATCGGTCCAAATCCACATGCTCCTGGTTGAGGGCGACATGGACCAGGTCAGAATCGGCCAAGGCCTCGGCGGGGCCGCCGCCGCGTGCCACCAGCCAGGCGATCAGGCCGCGGACATCGGTTACATCGGCGGGCAGCTCAATATCTTCTTCGGCGATGCCGGCCTTTTCGCGGAGATAGGCAAAATACAAAATCTTCATAAACTCACCTCGTTGAAGGGCAGGAAGTCGAACTCCGACCCTTCTCTTACATCGCCCTGTTCTTCGGGCAATTCAAGCAGGCCGTCGGAATCGACCATCGACGTCAGGATACCGGCACCGCTGGCCGGAAAATTGACGGCAATTGTCTGGCCGGTGCTGTCCTGGCGCAGGCGGGCCCGCACCCATTCCCGGCGGCCGGTTTTCTTTTTCATGGCGAACCCGGCCTTGACCTTGAAAGTCGCCGGCGCCCTATCGGCACGGCCGGCCAACCGCAGCACCATGGGGCGGGCTACGCGCATAAAAGTAACCATCGCCGCCACCGGATTGCCGGGCAGGCCGATAAAGGCGGTGCCCTTGACCTCGCCTAAGGCAATGGGACGGCCCGGCTTGATGGCCAGCCGCCAGAAATGCAGGCTGCCCAGGTCTTCAACGGCATTCTTCACGTGGTCTTCCTCGCCCAACGAGACGCCGCCCGAAGTAATCAACAGGTCATGGCCCGCCGCCGCCCCATCCAGCGCTAGGGCTATGGCTTCCAAGTCATCGGGCAGGATGCCCAGATCGGTCACCGCGCAGCCCAGCCTTTCCAAAAGGCCCATCACCGCATAGCGGTTGGCGTCATATATGCAGCCGGGTGGTGCAACTTGGCCCGGGTCGCGGACCTCGTCACCTGTGGAAAAGACGGCGGCCCGCAGGGGTTCATAAACGGGCAGATCACTACAGCCGACCGACGCCGCCAGGCCCAGTTCCTGCGGCCTAATTAATTTTCCGGCGGCAATGATGACGCTCCCTTCACGCACATCCTCACCGGCCTCGCGCGCATTGGCGCCCCGTTTGATGCCCGGCGGTAGAATGACATGCTCACCCTCTTCGCGGCAGTCCTCTTCCATGAAAATAGTGTCCGGGCCGTCCGGCATAGGAGCGCCGGTAAAGATACGGATGCATTCACCGCGCCCGGCGGCGCGTTCCAGGGGATGGCCGGCGGCGACCCGGGCGGTCACCGGCAGGTGGGTCTCACTGTCCGGATCAAGGTCGTCAAAATGAACGGCATAACCGTCGACGGCGGAATTGTCGTGGGGCGGCACGTTGCGGGGCGCAATAACATCTTCGCCAAGAACCCGGTTCAGACATTGGCGCAAGGGCACCGTCGTCACCCCGGTGACCGGCCCGATCTTACCGTCCAGCAGGGCCAGGGCCTGATCCAGGGGCATCAGTTCATCGCCGACGGCGAAGCAATCGTCCTTAAGCTGCGTCATCGCCTTCTTTCGTTCCAATCCCGCAGTAATCCAGGATGAATTGGGTAACGGCGGCACTATCGTTGAGATCCAGCACCGGCACCTTGACGTCCGTTAACGCCTCGTCGCTGGCCACCGCGATAATGCCCGGGTCTTCCAGGCACAACAACGGCTTGCCGACGGCCGGGCGGTGCACTTCCAGTTTGGCATGGCGATGTTGTTTGAAACCTTCGATGAGCAACAGGTCGACCGGCGCCATGCGGCCGATCAGTTGATCCATGTCGGGGTTCTGTTTTTCCTCGTGCTCATGCATCAGGGCCCAGCGTTTCGAGGAGACCACCATCACTTCGTTCGCTCCGGCTTCCCGGTGTTCAAAGGAATCCTTGCCAGGCTTGTCGACGTCAAAACGATGGTGGGTGTGTTTCATGGTAGATACCGTCAACCCGCGGCGGGCCAGTTCCGGCAACACGGAGGTCAACAGCGTCGTCTTGCCGCTGCCGCTCCACCCGACCAGGCCAAAGACCTTCATGAGGCATCCCTTGTGGAATCGCTGTCGGAATCGTTGCCGTTTGCCTCAGTATTCGCCGCGTCCTTGATGTTGCTGACCCGGGCGGATCGGGCGGCGGCGTCGGTTTCCTGAATGTGCTTCAACCCGGCCCTGAGATAATCATAGCCGGTTCCCAGAGTCAGCACGGCGGCCCCCCACAGCCCGTAGATACCGACTTCGGCGGTCGACAAGGGTCCGAAATCGGGACCGGCGGCGCCGACCAGCAGAAAACCCAATGCCAGCATCTGGATGGTTGTTTTCCATTTTGCCAGGATTGTCACCGGCACCCGCACCTGCACTTCGGCCAGGAATTCACGCAAACCCGAGACCAGAATTTCACGGCACAGGATGACGGCTGCCGGCAAGACGGTATAGCCGGAGATCCGGTCGAGGCCGACCAGCACCAGCAACACGGATGCCACCAGCAGCTTGTCGGCAATGGGGTCAAGAAAACGTCCCATGGCTGATTGCTGTTCCCAGGCCCGGGCTAGGTAACCGTCGAAGAAATCCGTGATGCAGGCATAGGTATAGACGGAAAAGGCCAGCCAGTTGCCCAACGGCTGCGGCACATACAGCAACAGGATCAGCACCGGAATGGCAACAATCCGCGACAGGGTCAGTATATTCGGCAATCGGCGGCGCATGATGTGTCAGTCTATCCCTAGGTTGGCGGCAAAAGAGCGCGCATTTTAGCCATAAGACGGCAATTGAACATAGTCTTCCTTTGCCGCAATTCAACACTGGCGTAATTGGTTGCTCTCAGCTTTCATCGTGGAACCAGTCGTAAATACGGTTGGCTGTCGCTGTGCTGATGCCGTCAACGGCCTCTAAGTCGGTGCGGCCCGCCTCGCCAACCGCTTTTGCCGAACCGAAATGATGCAGCAAGGCCTTCTTGCGTATGGCGCCAATACCGGGAACGGCGTCCAGCGCCGATTGCTTGAAGGCTTTACCCCGCTTGCCCCGATGCGCCCCGATGGCGAAACGGTGGGCTTCGTCCCTGAGCCGTTGCAGGAAATAGAGCACCGGGTCCTTCTGTTGCAATGACAAGGGTTTTTGGTCCGGGCGGTAAATGGTTTCCCGCCCGGCGTTGCGGTCCGGTCCCTTGGCGATGGCGGCGATGGCGACATCCTCGACCCCCAATTCGGCAAACACCTCGCGGGCGACGCCCAAGTGGCCGGGTCCGCCGTCAATCAGCACCAAATCCGGCCACTGGCCCTGCTGCCGGTCCGGGTCTTCCTTGAGGGCGCGGGCGAAGCGCCTGCTCAGCACTTCGCGCATCATGGCGTAATCATCCCCCGGGGTGAAACCGTTTTCCTTACCGCCGTTGCCGGCGGCGCCTTTGATGGTGAACTTGCGGTAGGCCTTTTTCATAAAGCCCTCCGCCCCGGCGACAATCATGGCGCCCACCGCTTGGGCGCCGGAAACATGGCTGTTGTCGTAAACTTCGATGCGCCCCGGCGAACCGTCCAGATCGAAGACCCTGGCCACCCCTTCCAGCAACTTGCGCTGCGAAGCGCTTTCCGCCATGCGCCGACCGAGAGCTTCGCGGGCATTGTTGCAGGCATGTTCAACGGCCTTGCGCCGCCCGCCGCGCCGCGGGCAGGACACGCCGACCCGGCGTCCGGCTTTTACCGTCAGGGCATCGGCAACCAGGGCTTGGTTGGGCAGGGCATGGCTCAGCAGGATTCGTTTCGGCGGCTGTTTGTTGGCATAGAACTGGCCGAGAAAGGCTTCCAGCACTTCCGGCGTTTCCTGTTCCCGGGCATGGGACGGGAAATAGGCCCGGTTGCCAAAATTGCGCCCGCCACGGATGAAAAAGACCTGAATGCCGGTCTGTCCGCCGTCCTGATGGGCGGCTATGACGTCGGCGGCGTCGATTTCCTGGAAATTAATGTCCTGGTGCATCTGGATGCGGGTCAGGGCCCGGATGCGGTCACGGAACTGGGCCGCCAGTTCGAATTCGAGGCCGTCGCTGGCCGCCTGCATCTGGCCGGACAGGGTTTTCTGGATTTTCTGGCTTTCACCGGCAAGAAAGGACCGGGCCTGTTCGACTAGGTCGGCGTATTGCTGCTGTCCGACCTTGTCCACGCAAGGAGCGGCACACCGCTTGATCTGAAAAAGCAGGCAGGGCCGGGTGCGGCTGGCAAAAACGGAATCGCTACAGGTGCGGATAAGAAAGGCCCGTTGCAGGACGGTCAAAGTCTCGTTGACCGCCCAGACCGAGGCGAAGGGACCGAAATAATCACCCTTTCGTTTTTCCGCCCCCCGATGCTTGAGGACCTGCGGGAATTCATGGTCGCCGGTGACCAGAATGGACGGGAAGGACTTGTCATCCCTGAGCAGGATATTATAGCGCGGCGCCAGCCGTTTGATCAGGTTGGCTTCCAGCAACAGGGCTTCCGCCTCCGTATGGGTGGTGACGAATTCCATGGCGGCGGTTTCCATGACCATGCGCCGGATACGATTGGTCTGCCTGTTGAGGCGGGTGTAACTGGAAACCCGTTTTTTCAGGTTCTTGGCCTTGCCCACATACAGCACATCACCGGCCTTGTTGATCATCCGGTAGACGCCCGGCGACCCCGGCAGTCCGGCCACATAGCCCTCGATTACCCCGATTCCGGTCTCCGGCGGGGAATCGGCGGCAGCGGCCGGTTCTTTTTCGGTCATCTTCTTGCCCATTGCGGAATTCTATATCCCCTTAGAGATACAATCCGAAAAAACATCTTAATTTGTTGAATACCCGGGTATATCTATCCACGACTCTTGTGGATAACTTTGTTGAAAATTAACTCCCTACGAATAAGCCCACTTGAAAGTCCGGGATTATCTATTTTTGCTTAAATTTTAAGCAGATTTATAACGCATTGTAATTACTATATTATTTTAATTTCAAGCAAATGGAAGCCGATCTCGTAATATTTCTGCCCCGAAACTTTTAAAAAAAGCAGAAGCCGGAACTCCTGTGCACAACTTCCGCCGGGTCGAGTCAAATCACCGCTCAAGAATTTGTGATCGAATGCTATGGGAACTCCAAGAAAAACTGAATCTATACTTTCGTGTTAAATCTTTCGATTTCAACTCCGACACTTGTTGCATCAGCCATGATGTCGAGTTTTTCAACACGCACCCGGGCTGACCGCACGCGGCTGTCTTCCAGGCACATTGAGCTGATCTCTTCGGCCAGGGTTTCGACCAGATTGACATGATCGCGGCCGACGATTTCCCGCACGCCGTCGCCAATCTCTTCGTAACAGAGCACGTTGCCAAGTTTGTCTTCGAGTTCCAGGTCCCCTTCCCGGACGGCCAGGTCGAGGTTGATGCGGACCCGCTGTACCGCGTCTTTTTCATGACGGTGGACGCCGATAGAGCACGACAGCACCAAATCGCGGATAAAGACATGGCGTAATTTTGCACGGGCATCGGCAATACTGTCGGGTTTGACGAGTTTGACTTGGCTGGGGGACATTTTTCTATTCCGTTGCTTGGTTTCTGTTCCGTTAATTAAGTCGCCTTATTCATCGACGGGCACGCCTTGCAGCGGTTGCGCCCAGCCCAGATGCTGGCCGCCGTCCAGGGCGATCATCTGGCCGGTCATCGACGGCGCGGTTATCACGAAGCGTACGGCATCGCAGATTTCTTCGGGCATGACGCTACGCCGGAGCGGCAGGCTCGACCATTGCTGGACGAACTGTTCATCCGTCTGGCGCGGGCTCGGCAGCACCGGGCCCGGCCCGATGGCATTGACCCGGATTCTTGGCGCCAGGGCCTGGGCCAGGGTCCGGGTCAGTGACCACAGCGCCGACTTGCTGACCGTATATGAGGTGAAGTGCGGGGTCAGGTTCCAAACCCTCTGATCGATAATATTGACGACGGAACCCTCGATACCTTCCTGCAACTGGGCATTAAAAGCCTGGGTCAGGACAAAAGGCGCCCGCAGGTTGACCTGCATGTGGGCATCCCAGGATTCCCGGGTCGCCGTTTCCGGGGTGTCACGGTCAAAAATCGAGGCATTGTTGACCAGACAGGTAATGGGGCCCAGTTGGTCGGCGGCCTGTCCGATCAATGCCGTGGTTGCGGCTTCGTCGGTCAGATCGGCCTGTACCGCCGCCGCCTTGCCGCCGTCAGCGGTAATCGATTCAACCAGGGCCCGGGCGTCCTCCTCGGAGGTATTGTAATGAACCGCCACCGCCCAGCCGTTTTCGGCCAGATTGGCGGCGATTGCCGCCCCGATACGCCGGGCCGCACCGGTTATCAGCGCGATTTTAAAGGGTTCCGCTTCCATCGGCTGAGAATGAGGGATGTCGGGCCGGCTTGCAAGGCTGGGTGCGCTCAATTTTGCCCTGTTGTTAACCGAGTCCGGGGATAAGCCGGGGCACACCGTAGGCCTGAACGGCGATATACGCGAAATAGCCCACCAGGAAGACCATCGCCTCGGCCTTCCCGAGGGCCCGGGCGCCCAACAGGAACGGCATCAGCACAACCGTCGCCCCCAACATGACCCAAAGATCGAACAGTTGAATCTGGTCCGGCACCGGCAAGGGCACGATGACGGCAACGCCGCCAACGATGGCCAGGATATTGAACAGGTTGCTGCCCACCACATTGCCCAGCGCCACCCCGGCATGGCCCCGGAATGCGGCCACCATCGAAGCCGCCAATTCCGGCAGGGAGGTACCGAAGGCGATCAGGGTGAGGCCGATAACCTCTTCGGAAACACCGAAGGAACGGGCAACGGTGGAGCCGCCCTCAACCAGCAGGTCGGCGCCGTAAATGACCGCCGCCATGCCGCCGATCAGGGACGGCACCATGATCCAGTAGCTTGGCGGCAGATCCTGGAATTCCTCAACCTCGGCAATGTGCAGTTCGGCCGATGCCGCCGCATCACCACGTGTTTCATGAAAATAGGAATTTGCCAGGAAAAGAGCGAAGACGACCAGCAGGGCGCCGCCCGACACCAGCCCGATTTCCCCCAGCCCGCAGAGCGCCCCGAACAGGACGGTGCCACCCAACAGCATGATGCCGTCCCTCAATAGGGCTCTTGGCTTCATGACGATCGGCATGATCAGGCCCGCAGCCCCCAGAATCAGCAGGACATTGGCGATATTGGAGCCGACCACATTGCCCAGGGCCATGGCCGGCACGCCGCTCAGGGCGGCATCCAGGCTGACCACGAATTCCGGCGCCGAAGTGCCAAAGGCAACCACCGTCATACCGATAACCAGGGTGGAAACGCCCCATTTGGATGACAGCCCGACAGCTCCGCGGACCAGAAATTCCGCCCCGCCCAAAAGCAGGATAAAACCGCCCAGGACTTGTACATACATCATGATCATCCGGCCTCAATTCCCGGTTCGTTACCGCCGGGGATAAGGTGGCGGAAGGCGTCGACAATATCCTCATAGAGGGGCTTCTTAAAAGAGATGATTGTTTTGGGCAGGCTTTCCAGGGGAACCCATTTCCAGTCATCGAATTCGGGATGGTCGTGGGCGTTGAGGTCGACATCTTCGTCGATACCGGTGAACCGCAGGGCAAACCAGACTTGTCGCTGCCCCCGGTAACGTCCTTTCCAGACCCGGTCGGCCAGATCATCCGGCAGGTCATAAGAAAGCCAATTTTCCGTACGGGTGATAATTTCTGCTGTGCCGATACCGGTTTCCTCTTCCAGTTCCCGCAGCACCGCCTGTTCCGGGGATTCGTTCTTATCGATGCCGCCCTGTGGCAGTTGCCAGGCTTCACCCGGGGTGTCGATGCGGCGGGCGACAAACACCAAACCGTCGGCATTGATCAACACGGCCCCGACGCCTTTGCGGTACGGCCTTTTTGCCTTATCCAGCAGGGTCATGGCAGGATTTGCTTATCGGCCAAGGCCGAAACCGGGACCAGGGAAATATTCTTGGCTTCCAGTCCGGCCGCCCAGGTGGCAAGCCGCTCCAGGGTGGAGGGATAGGCTTGGGCGATGGCAACCACCGCCGACCGTTCACGGGCCAGTTTTTCCAGTTCCGCCAATTTCTTATCAATGGCCGCTTTCGAGGGAACCTCGTCGAGGGTCAGGTCGGCAACCGCGCGCGGCAAGTTGATTTCGGTCGCCATTTTCGGGGCCAGGCTTTTCTTGTCGGCGCCGCCGTCGACATACATCAGGCCGCGCTTGTTGAGGGCATCGAGCACCGGTTTCAGGTGTTCCTCGCTGGCTGTGAAGCGCGACCCCATACTGCCGAGAACGCCCACATAACCGGCAAAGCGGCTGAGCACGAATTCCAGCCGGGATAGGTTCTCATTGGGCTTCAAGGCCGTCAGCAGGGCCTGCGGTCCGGGATCGGAAAGGGGGAAGTAGTTGGATTCCATGGGCAGGGATATGAGCACTTCGTGCCCCCGTTGGCGGGCCCGGCTCACCCAGGCGTCATTGCCCTGGGCGTAGGAATTGAAGGCCAAACTGATCGCCCCCGGCAAGGTTTCGATGGCGGCTTCGGTGGCAGCTTGGCTCAATCCCAGTCCGCTCATGATGATGGCGATCTTCGGCCGCGCGTCATTACCGTCATAGGGACGGGCATATACCTGCCAGGATTTGCGCCCCTTTTCCCCGATCTTCGGCAGCGGTCCGTTCTGTCCCTGTTCGATAAGAGCGGCGTCCGGCACATCCGGCAGGGGGTTCTCAGCCGAAGACTTGGGCAGGGCGGCAAACGACGCGGCGCTGACCGCCGCTACGGCAACACCTTCACCGGGGCCTTTTTCGGAGGTTGCGTAGGTATTGAGCGAAGAGCCCCCCTTGCCGCCACCCCCCGGACTCAACATCCCACCGCCGCCCTTCGGCGGCAAATTCACTTCCACAAAGGGAACGCCCGGCTTTTGGCGCTCGGCCTTGCCGCCGCTGCCGCCGTCATCGCCGCCCATGAACCACCAGGCGGCACCGCCGCCGATAATTCCGATCCCGGCAACCGCCGCCGCAACAATGATCAGCTTCTTGCGGCTAAATTTCGGTTTGCCGCCTTCCTCTTCGTCTTCAAAATCATCATCGCCGAAATCGTCCTCGCCGAAGTCATCGTCGCCGAAGTCGACATCCTCAAGGTCTTCGCCGCCCCCGCCCGCTTCACCGTCTCCCTCCGGCCGTGTTTCGCCATCGCCGTCCATGGCCGCCCCTTCGGGCATACCGTCGGCGCCATCGATATCGTCTCCAGCCGGAAGGTCATCGGAAGGCGATGTATCATCGCTCCCGGCATCGGGCCCAGCGTCCCCCTCGCCCGCATCCGGCGCGGTGTCATCACTGCTGCCGCCGACCGGTGCGTCGGGGTCGAAGTCCTCATCATCGAAATCGTCACCACCGAAGTCGCCGTCTTCGAAATCATCATCGAAGTCGTCATCGTCGGAAGACGATTTCCGGCGGAAGAGTTTTCCTAAGCCCAACTTCGGAAATTTCACGTCATCACCTCTTAGCCCCTCGGGATGATCGTTTACTTCTTAGCACTGCCCCTTGAGAAAAGCGCCATACCCCGGATCATGTCGAGGGCCCGGGATAATTGGTAGTCCTGCGGCGTGGCCGAAGCTGCCGGTTTTGCGTCCTTGGCGTCCTTGGCTTTGCCGTCCTTATCCTTAGCTTTGCCGTCCTTATCCTTGTTCGGCGCACCGGATCCATTGGTACCGCCATTGTCCAAGGCCCCGCGCAAATCGGATTCCCGGCGCAATTGGGGCTGGTCGATGTTTTCGATCTTGGCCTGGCGTACCTCAATGTCGGGTTCGATGCCGACGGCCTGGATGGAACGGCCGGATGGCGTGTAATAGCGTGCCGTCGTCAGCCGCATGGCGCCGTGTCCCGACAGCGGCATGATCGTCTGGACAGAGCCCTTGCCGAAGGATTTGGTGCCGAGAATAATGGCCCGCTGATGATCCTGTAAGGCGCCGGCGACGATTTCGGAAGCCGAAGCCGAACCGCCGTTGACCAGCACGACAATCGGCAGGCCATCGGCCATATCGCCGGGTTTGGCATTGAACCGCTGGGTGTCTTCCGGCTTCCTCGATCGGGTCGAAACGATCTCGCCTTTGTCCATGAAAATGTCGGAAATATTGATAGCCTGATCCAGAAGCCCACCCGGATTGTTGCGCAGGTCGAGAATGACGCCCTGCAACTCCTTGCCCTGTTCCTTCTTGAACTTGGCCATGGCCTTCTTGACGCCCTTGTCGGCCTGTTCATTGAACGAGGTGACCCGCACATAGCCGACCTTGCCTTCCAGGCGCGACCGCACAGAGCGGATTTTGATGACGGCGCGGGTACTGGTGACATCAAACGGATCACGGCCCTGTCGGCGGATGCCCAATTTGATGTCGGAACCTACCTTGCCGCGCATCTTTTCCACAGCCTGGGCCAGGGTCAGGCCGAGCACGGCTTCCCCGTCCAGTTGAGTGATGAAATCGCCCGGTTTCAGGCCGGCCCGGTAAGCCGGTGTGTCGTCGATCGGGGACACCACTTTGATAAGTCCACTTTCCATGGTCACTTCGATACCGAGACCGCCAAACTCACCGCGGGTCTGCACCTGCATTTCCCGGAAATTCTTGGCGTTCAGATAGCTGGAATGGGGATCTAAAGAGGACAGCATGCCGGTAATGGCGGATTCGATCAGTTCCTGATCCGTCGGCTTTTCCACATAGTCCGACCGGACCCTTTCGAAGACGTCACCGAAAAGATTCAGCAACCGGTAGGTATCTGCTGAATTCTTGGCGTCTTGCGCTTTGGCCGGGCCAATGGGTGAGAGAACAAAAGCCGCTACGAAAGCGGTCAGGAGAAATCGATGTGTCATCCGTTTACCTTACTTTTACGCGCCGCCAACCATGGCAGGGGATTAATGGGTTGCCCTCTGCGGCGCAATTCAACGTAGAGGGCCGGCTTGCCTGCGTCCGGACGTCCCATAACTCCGATCGGCTCACCGGCGACCACCTTTTGGCCGATGGAACCGTCGAGCTTAGAAAGCCCCGCCAACAGGGTATGATATCCTTCGCTGTGTTCGATGATCAAGAGTTGCCCATATCCCCGGAAAGGACCGGAGAAGACAACCTGTCCGTCATAGGGCGCCACCACCTGCCCGCCGGGCCGGGTTTCGATAACGATTCCCTTGCGGGTGAGGCCGGTTTCCGTGGCCTGTCCATAGAGCCCGATAACCCGCCCGGCAGCGGGATAGAACATGGCGCCGCGGGCCTTGCTGACAACCCGTCCGCCGACCACTGGTCCGGCTACCGCCGTCTTGGTATTGCTCTTAGTCTTAGTCTTATCCTTGGACAGTTCTTTGGGGGCGTTGCGGGCCGCCCTTTTATTGGCTTCGTCCTTTTGTTCCCGAAGACGGCGCAACAGGTCGCGCAGGGATTTGGCCTCCCTGGATAGGCCTTTCATACGCCGGGCGACTTTTTGACGTTGGGCCTGGGCCCGTGCTTTCAGCAGAGCCTTGTCGACCAACAGGGCATTGAGGCGGTTGCGCTCCGTCTTTAAGCCTTCGGCTGCCGATACCAGTTGTTGGCGTTTGGCCTCGACCATACGGCGGGTCATGGTCAGACCGTCCAGGTCGCGGCGGATGGCATCGGCAGTCTGTTCGATCCCCGGCACCACGGAACGCAGGAGAATGGCGCTCCGCACCGTGTCGGACGGTCCCAGGGGTTGCACCAGCAAGGCTTCCGGCGGAAAGCGGGCCAGTTTCTGCATGGCCATCAGCACCCGGCCATACTGGGCCCGGCGGGCCTTCATCTGGACGGATTTTCCCTGCCGCTGGGTGGCCAGGTTGCGCAGGCTGAGTTCCAGCTCGGTGACCCGGCGTTCCTGCTCCTGGATGGCCTGGGCGGCGGCGATCCGCTTCTGGCGGGCGGTGGCCATATCCTTTTCAATCTCGGCAGCCCTGCGTTTGAGGGCTTGCTGCTTTTTCTGGTCCTGTTTGAGAGCCCGCTTGACGGCGTCGAGACGCTGGCCGGTCTTACCGTCAGTCTGCTGGGCCATGGCCGGTGCTGCCGCCAGCATACCGAAGGCGGCCCCGGCAAGGATCAAGGTACGAAGAGACGGGCGGTCCAGGATACCCACCCTATTCGGCGGCGGCGGTCAGCGCGCCGTCCTTCAATATCAGCGAGCGGCCGGTCATCTCAGCCGGTTTGGCAAGCCCCATCAGATGGAGAAGGGTCGGCGCCAGGTCAGCCAACCGGCCATCTTCCAGGCCCTGCACCCAGTCCGGGGCATTGACCGCCACCAGCGGCACGGTGCCCAGGGTATGGGCGGTATGGGGTTCGCCGGTTTCCGGGTCGGTCATCATTTCACAGTTCCCGTGATCAGCGCTGACCAGCATAACGCCACCGGCTTCCGTCACCGCATCCGCCAGTTGTCCGAGGCAGCTATCGACCGTTTCCGCGGCCTTGATGGCGGCTTCCAGCATGCCCGTATGGCCAACCATGTCGCCGTTGGCATAATTGACGATGATGAGGTCGAATTGACCGCTGCCGATGGCCTCGACCAGTTTTCCAGTCACTTCGGGAGCCGACATTTCGGGCTGTAAATCATAGGTGGCAATTTTCGGGGACGGCACCAGGATACGTTCCTCGCCATCGAAAGTTTCCTCCCGCCCGCCGTTGAGGAAAAAAGTGACATGGGCATATTTTTCGGTCTCGGCAATGCGCAGTTGTTTCAATCCGGCGTCGGCCACCACTTGTCCCAGAATGTTGTGCAGTTCCTGCGGCGGAAAAAGGACTCCGTAGAATGCCTTCAGTTCCGTCGAGAATTCCACCATACCGAGGCGGGCAGAAAATTTGACGGTTCGGCCCCGGGCAAAGCCGTCGAAACCCGGGTCGGCCAGGGCGGTGAGAATTTCGCGCGCCCGGTCGGCGCGGAAGTTGGCCATCAACAGGCCGTCGCCATCGGCCATGCCCGGATAGCCGCCGATTGAAGTTGGCAACATGAATTCATCGGTAACGCCGGTCTGGTAACTGTCTTCGATGGCGCCGACCGCTTCTGCCGCCGCCTCGCCGGTGCCGTCAACCAGGGCCGCATAGGCCTTTTCCACCCTCTCCCAGCGCTTATCCCGGTCCATGGCGTAATATCGGCCGCTGACGACGCCGACGGAAATACCCTCGGTTCCGTCAATCGAGTCCAGAAAATCCTGCATAAATCCGGCCCCGCTTTTCGGCGGCGTATCCCGGCCGTCAAGGAAGCCATGCACGCAGACCGGCACCCCGGCCCCGGCGATCTGCCGGGCCAGCGCCGCCATATGATCCTGGTGGGAATGGACGCCGCCCGGCGACATCAGGCCCATCAGGTGACAGGTGCCGCCACTTTTCTTGAGGGCCCCGATGAAGGCCAGCAGGTCCGGTTTGGCGGCCAGCGATCCATCGGCCAGCGCCGTATCGATGCGCGGCAGGTCCTGCAAGACGATACGCCCGGCGCCGATATTGGTATGGCCGACCTCGGAATTGCCCATCTGTCCTTGCGGCAGGCCGACTTCAAGGGCCGCCGTCTGCAAGTGCGCCACCGGCTCCGACTCGACAAAGCGGTCCCAGACCGGCGTCCGGCCAAGGGCAATGGCATTGTTGTCGGTCTCGTCGCGGTCGCCCCAGCCATCCAGGATGCACAGGACGACCGGGCGGGGACGATTGGCGGCATCAGGCTCAGTCATGGGCACAATATAGGGTTTATTGACGGGGTTGCGATAGCCCACAATCGCGTGAGGGGTGACGATCCCGGGGAGCTTTCAAAAAAACGAGCTATTTCAATTGGTTGAATATATTTGCCGGCACCATCGCCGGACCCAACCCGGGCCCCTAACCGTTGTCTCACCGCTGATGCGGCCCGAATCGCCGGGAACCGCTGGTTTTTGGGGATTCCCCCGTTGCTGACTCCGGACTTTTGCGGTAAATCAGTTCTCTCATTTCAAGGAGCCCCCCATGGCCGGAATCCGCGACGATATTCTCAGTCACTTTGTCACTTGGCAGGAAGTCCACCGGGACGCCAAGCTTCTGGTTCGCAAACTGATTGAGATGGAGCCCTGGGAAGGCATAGTGGCGCTGACCCGCGGCGGCTTGGTGCCGGCTTCCATCATTGCCCGGGAAATGGAAATCCGGGTCGTCGATACGCTCTGCATCTCCACCTACGAAGAGCAGGAAAAAGGCATCGTCAACGTCCTCAAGACGCCGGAACGGGCCACCAAGGTCGGCGGCGAAGGCTGGCTGCTGGTCGATGATCTGGTCGATACCGGGACGACGGCGCGCAAGGCGCGGGAAATCCTGCCGAAAGCCCATTTCGCCACCGTCTACGCCAAACCGGAAGGCCTCAAGGAAG
The DNA here is from genome assembly GCA_016776525.1 of Rhodospirillales bacterium. Lineage (GTDB taxonomy): Bacteria > Pseudomonadota > Alphaproteobacteria > Rhodospirillales > JADHTD01 > JADHTD01. Next base: position 6,629 of record JADHTD010000011.1, on the reverse strand, counting down.
TCGATACCTATGTCTCCAGCGTCGAACAGAATGTCTGGGTCTTCTTCCCTTGGGACACGGAACCCCAGTACATCCCGCCGCTGGCCGGGAAGTAATCAGCCGGGAACCAGGCCGCATCAGCCGGTCTGCCAGCCCTCACTCTTCGCGAAGTCATCGAGACGGGTGATCAACGTCTGCTTCCGGGCACCCTCAGCAAACGAGGCTTCGAAAGAATTACGCACCAGGGTAAAGAGCTGACCTTCGCTTAAATCCAATGCTGCCCAGACGGCTAGGAAATTCTCGTTGAGATAGCCCCCAAAATAAGCCGGGTCGTCGGAATTGACGGTGGCCATGAGACCCCTTTCCAGCATTTCCCGGAGCGGATGGCGTGCCAAGTCGTCCACCACCGAGAGCTTCAAATTGGATAGGGGACAAACGGTCAGCGGCATGCGGTCCCGGACCAAGCGGTCGACCAGGGCGGCATCTTCCAGCGCCCGGTTGCCGTGATCGATGCGCGACACGCCGAGCAGGTCTAGGGCCCCCCAGACATATTCCGGCGGCCCTTCTTCCCCGGCATGGGCGACGGCGCGGAAACCTTCTTTCCGGGCCCGTTCAAAGACCGCTTTGAAGTTTTCCGGCGGATGACCGACTTCCGACGAATCGAGACCGATGCCGGCCAGCCGGTCCTTGTGCTCCAGAGCCTGATCGAGGGTCCGTTCGGCGCTGGCTGCATCCAGATGGCGCAGCATGCAGAAGATCAGGTTCGAGGTCAGGCCCAATTTTGCCTCGGCATCCCCCAAGGCACGGGTAATGCCGCCCAGGGCCCGCTCAAAAGGGATGCCCCGGCCGGTGTGGGCCTGGGGGTCGAAAAAAATCTCCGTGTGCAGGATGGTTTGGGTCCGGGCCTTTTCCAGGTAGGCCCAGGTCAGGTCGTAGAAATCCTGTTCCTCGATCAGCACATGGGTGCCCTGGTAATAGAGGTCGAGGAAGTCCTGCAGGTTGGCGAACCGGTAGGCGGCCTTCAGGTCGGCAACAGAACCATACGCCAGTTTGATGCCGTTGCGGTCGGCCAGCCGGAAACAAAGGCCGGGTTCCAGCGTACCTTCAATATGAAGGTGCAGTTCGGCCTTCGGCATCCGGCATATACTGTCAGGCGTTACGGTCATCGGGCCCCTGTGTCTGCCACAACCACCCTAATCAAATAAGCCTGTTGGAGGCGGATTCCAGGTTTCTGGGAATTCCATGGACTTACGCCCCCAAGGCGAGAGCATGGTTTCGCCGTTGGACGGCGAAATGTGACACTCATTCAGTTAGGCAGAAAGACAACCGGCCCCGGGAGACAATCCCGGAACCGGCTGTCATTCAGTGTCGTTACTTCGGAATGCTGCCGTCGATGCCTTCGACATAAAAGTTCATTCCCGCCAACATGCCGTCGTCCGGCTTTTCACCGGCCTTGACCCGGACTTTACCCGACTGGTCCTTAACCGGACCGGCGAAGGGATGGATGGTGCCGTTGATGATGCCCTGGTGTGTCTGCTTGGCAAGGGCCACCACGTCGGCCGGAATGGCTTTGTTGTATTTGGCCAGGGTCACCATACCGGACTTGAAGCCGCCCCAGGTATCCATGGATTTCCAGGTGCCGTCGAGGACCGCTTTGGTACGGGCCACGTAATAGGGCGACCAATTGTCGATAATCGCCGTCAGTTGCGCCTTCGGTCCGAAGGCATGCATGTCGGAAGCTTGGCCAACCGCCCACTTGCCCCGCTTCTCGGCAACCTGTACCGGAGCCGGCGAGTCGGTGTGCTGCATGATGATATCGGCGCCCTGGTCGATCAGGGTCTTGGCCGCATCCGCTTCCTTGCCCGGGTCGAACCAGGAGGAAACCCAGACTACCTTGATCTTCACCTTCGGATTGACGGAGCGGGCCGCCAGGAAGGTGGCGTTAATACCGCGGATCACTTCCGGAATCGGGAATGACCCCACATAGCCAATGATATTTGACTTGGTCATCTTGCCGACGATCTTGCCGACCACATAACGGCCTTCATAGAAACGCGCCGAATAGGTGGAGACATTGTTGGACCGTTTGAATCCGGTGGCATGTTCGAACATGACGTTCTTACGTTTCTTGGCAACCCGGAGCGTCGGGTTCATGTAACCGAACGAGGTGGTGAAAATCAGCTTGTGGCCGGTCGAGGCCAGCTTGTCGATGACCCGGGCGGCGTCGGCGCCCTCGGCAACCTTTTCGACATAGGTGGTTTTAACCTTATCGCTAAAGGCGTTTTCAACGGCCAGGCGGCCTTGGTTGTGTTCATAGGACCAGCCGTGGTCACCGATCGGGCCGACATAGACAAAGCCGACCTTCATTTTTTCCGCCGCCAGAGCGGAGCCGGACGCCACCAGCATGGCGGCGGCCAGGATGCCGCCTGTCAGGGACGTTAAATACCGAAGTTTTCTCATTGTGTATCCTCCATATGATTGAAGCGTTGTTAACCGGAAGCGTGGAAATTCTTACCGAGACAGGCCGGGGCGCTGAGCTGCACCTTGGTGGTGTCTCTCGAAATCAGGACCAGGACGACGATGGTTGCCAGATAGGGCAGCATCGACAGGAACTGTGAAGCGATATCGATGCCCAGGCCCTGGGCGTGCAACTGGATGATGGTGATGCCGCCGAACAGATAGGCGCCGAAGAACGCCCGCCACGGCCGCCACGAGGCAAAGACCACCAGGGCCAGGGCGATCCAGCCCCGCCCGGCGGTCATGTTCTCGACCCACAGCGGCGTATAGACAATCGACAGGTAAGCCCCGCCGAGCCCCGCCATGGCCCCGCCGAAGAGCACCGCGCCTAAACGGATCAAAGTCACCGAATAGCCGATGGAATGGGCGGCTTCGTGGTTCTCGCCGACGGCCCGGACCAGCATGCCGGACCGTGTTTTAAAGAGGAACCAATTGACGCCGATGACGGCGGCCACCGACAGATAAACCAGAAAATCCTGGCCGAAAAAGATCGGACCGATCACCGGAATCTCGCTGATTCCGGGAATGTCCAGTTTCGGCAGGCCGCCGAAGGTCTTGCCGACGAAACCATAGCCAAGCAAGGCGCTGAGGCCGAGCCCGAATATGGTCAGGGCCAAGCCGGTCGCCACCTGGTTGGACATTAGATAGAGCGTCAATACACCGAAGATCAGCGCCATCAACAGGCCCGCCGCCGCCCCGGCCAAGATTGCCAATATTGCGCTGCCGCTTGAGACACCGACGGCAAAGGCGGCAAAGGCGCCGATGACCATCATCCCCTCGACGCCCAGATTGAGGACGCCGGATTTTTCGGCAACTGCTTCACCGACGGCCGCAAAGACCAGCGGCGTTGCCGCCGTGATGATGGTGAGGATGGTGGGAACCAGCCATTCGGGAATCATCTCAGGCTGCCTCCGGAACTTTTTTGGAAACAACACGCAAGCGGTAACGGATCAGCACGTCACAGGCCAACAGAAAAAACAGCAGCATGCCCTGAAAAACGCCGGTCACCGCATTGGGTAGGTTCATTTCAATCTGGGCATTGTCGCCGCCGAGATAGGTCAGCGCCATCAGGCACCCCGCCAACAGGCAGCCAACCGGATTGAGGCGGCCCAGGAAGGCAACGATAATCGCCGTGAAACCATATCCCGGCGAGATAACCGGGATGATCTGGCCGATGGGACCGGAAATTTCAATCATGCCGGCCAAGCCGGCGGCCCCGCCGCCGATCATCAGGGAAAGCCACACGATACGCGCTTTCTTAAAACCGGCGAAACTGGCCGCCATCGGCGCCATGCCGATGACCTTGATCTGGAAGCCGATGATGTGGCGCGCCATCACCACCCAACCGGCTGCCACCGCCAGCAGCGCCAACAGCCCGCCCAGGTGAAGGCGGGTGCCTTCCAGGATCACCGGCAGTTGGGCGGCCTCATGAAACAACCTTGATTCCGGAAAATTCATGCCCTCGGGATCCTTCCAGGGCCCGTGCACCAGATAGCTCAACACCAACAACGCCACGTAGGTGAGCATCAGGCTGGTTAGAATCTCGTTGGTATTGAAGCGCGTTTTCAGGAAAGCCGGGATGGCCGCCCAGGTCATGCCACCGAGCACTCCGGCGATCATCATTCCCGGCAATAAAAACGGCGTATCGACATCATAGAAGGCCAGGGCGAGACCGCCCGAAGCCAGCGCCCCGATGGTCAGCTGCCCCTCGGCGCCGATATTCCAGACATTGGCCTGGAAACCGAAGGACAGGCCTATGGCGATCAGCACCAGCGGCGTCGCCTTGACGAACAATTCAGCAATGCCGTCCAGGGATGAGACCGGCGCCACGAAGAAAGTGTGGATGGCCTTGGCCGGGTTAACGTCCAGCAGGGCGAACATCACCATGCCGGAAAGAATGGTCAGCACCACCGCCAGCATCGGCGACCAGTACAACATGCTCCGGGAAAACTCACTGCGTTGTTCTAATCTAATTAACACGCGGGCCCTCCACTTCCCCGGTTCCCGGGGCCGGTTCAGGGTCTGCACCCCGATGGGAAAGCCCGGCCATCATCAGGCCGACATCGTCGACCGTCAGGCTCTCGGTGGGCTGCGACTCCGACAGCCGGCCGCCGCTGATAACCGCGATACGGTCGGAAACCTCGAACAATTCCTCCAAATCCTGGGAGATGACCAGGACCGCCGCACCGTCGGCCGCCCGGTCCAGCAAGGCCTGGCGGATGGCCGCTGCCGATCCAGCATCGACGCCCCAGGTTGGTTGCAGGACGACAATGATGTTAGGGTCCTGCAACAGTTCGCGGCCGATGATGAACTTTTGCAAATTGCCGCCCGACAGGCTGGACGCGGCATGTTTGACGCCGGGGGTCTTGACCCGGAATCCATTGACCACGGAAACGGCAAATTCCGTCGACCGGTCGATCAGGATAAAACCCTTGTTCAACAGATTCTTGCCGGTGGCCGCCGAGAGGAAGGCATTTTCCCAGAGCGACATATCGGCGACCGCCCCGTGGCCCAGGCGTTCCTCGGGGACGTAACCCATACCGGCTTTGCGCCGCTGCTTGGGGCCAAATTGGCCGACTGATTTTTTGTTCATGACCACGGCATCGGCATTGCCAACCGGCACCTCGCCACTGAGCACTTCCATGAGTTCACGCTGGCCGTTACCGGCAATACCGGCGATGCCGAGGATTTCACCGGAACGGACTTCGAAGTTAATATCCTTGAGGTCGGTGCCGTGGTGGTGCGGTGATTTGACGCTGAGCCCATGCACCGACAATTGCGGCGCGCCGATTTCATGCCGGTTGGCGCGCACCGGGCTCAGCAGATTCTTGCCCATCATCATTTCCGCCATGCTGCGCGCCGTTTCCTCGGACGGGATACAGTCATCGACCACCTCTCCCATGCGCATGATGGTGGCCGTGTGGCAGAGTTCCTTGATCTCCTGCAGCTTGTGGCTGATGTAGAGGATCGAACAGCCTTCGCCGGAAAGCCTGCGCAAGGTCTTAAACAAATCCTCGACCTCTTGCGGCGTCAGCACCGAGGTCGGCTCGTCCATGATCAGCAGTTTCGGTTTCTGCAACAGGCAGCGGACGATCTCGATACGCTGGCGTTCGCCGACCGACAGGGTATGCACATAACGTCCTGGATCCAGCAGCAGGCCGTACTGGGCGGAAACTCTCTGGATTTTGTCGGCGAGGTTGTCCTTGGCCAATTCCGGTTCGACGCCGAGGGCGATGTTTTCCTCTACCGTCATCGCATCGAACAACGAGAAATGCTGGAAGACCATGCCGATGCCCATCTGACGGGCTATGCGGGGGCTGGGGATGGTGCATTCCCGCCCCTGCCAGAATACCTTGCCGGAATCCGCCTTCTGCACGCCGTAGATAAATCTCACCAGGGTGCTTTTACCGGCGCCGTTTTCCCCCAGCAGGGCGTGAATCTCGCCGGGCATGACCTTCAGGTTGACATTGTTGTTGGCCAGCACCCCCGGAAACCGCCGGGTGATGCCGATCAGTTCCAGTCGGGGTGTGATTACCTCTGTCGGTGTCTCGGTCAGTTCCGTCATCTCAACCCTTGAACAAGCGTCTCGCCGGTTCGAATCCCAATCCGATCGCCGTCCCAGGCGGCGAGATGCAGGCGGCGTCGACAACGGTCCGTAAACCGCGCCGGGAGCCCCTAATCCAGCCGCCTACACTTCAATGACACAGGCCCCGGAAGTAAAGGCATAAAACGGCTTTGCGGCCATTTTTTTCGAATATTTTTGAGTTATCCACAGGCTGGCCGCCCAGGGGTCCCGATTTGTCCCTTTTCCCGGCGGAACCGGCCCCTTAATCCCGATGATAGGGATGGCCGCTAAGGATGCTCTGGGCGCGGAACAGTTGCTCGGCCAGCATGCCGCGCACCAGCATGTGGGGCCAGGTCAGCGACCCGAACGACAACACCAGGTCGGCCGCCTTCAAGACCGCCCCGTCGTGGCCGTCGGCGCCGCCGATAAGGAAGGCAGCGTCCCGCCGCCCGTCATCGCGCCACCGGGAAAGTTTTTCGGCGAAAGCGCGGCTGCCTAAGTTCTTGCCGGTCTCGTCGAGGACCACCGCCGCCGCCCCCTTCGGCACGGCGCCCAGCAGCAGTTCCCC
>JADHTD010000010.1 GCA_016776525.1 Rhodospirillales bacterium | reverse complement strand
GAAGCGGGCATAGATTTTCTGCAGGACCCCGGCCTTTTCGTCCAGACGCCGGGCCTCCGAACTGCCGATCAGGGCGCCGTCAATGGTGTGGGTCTCGTCAACGCCCCTGAGCGTGCGCGAGAACTGCAAACCGCCGTCTTCCAGGGTGGCGCCGGTTCAGCCCCGTTCGGCCTCGGTCACCAGGGCATCGAGGCGCTTGGCGATGTAATCGACCGCCGCCTGGGCCTGTTCCTGGTTCGACAGGATTTCCGGATTGAGGGCGCCGAGGATGGCCGCCTGTTCGACCACCGCCAACGGCACATGCTTCCCTAAGTGTTCCAGCAGGCTTTTGACGCCGCGGGCCTCTTCGACCAGATTGCGCAAATCCTGGCCGGCGATCTGGTTGCCGTCGTGGGCGACGAACACCGCCCCTTCGTCGATGGCCGAACCAAACAAAAAGTCTTCGAGCGCCGGGTCGTCCTTGAGGTAGACCTCCGAATTGCCCCGTTTGGCCCGATACAAAGGCGGCTGGGCAATGTAAAGGTACCCCCGGTCGATCACTTCCGGCATCTGCCGGTAAAAGAAGGTGAGCAGCAGGGTACGGATGTGGCTGCCGTCGACATCGGCGTCGGTCATGATGATGATCTTGTGGTAGCGGCATTTCTCGACATCGAAGTCCTCGCGACCGATGCCGGTGCCAAGCGCCGCGATGAGGGTGCCGATTTCCGCCGAACTGAGCATTTTATCAAACCGGGCGCGCTCCACATTGAGGATTTTGCCGCGCAGCGGCAGGATCGCCTGGCTTTTGCGGTCGCGGCCCTGTTTGGCGGAGCCGCCGGCCGAATCGCCCTCGACGATGAACAGCTCGCTTAGCGCCGGGTCCCGTTCCTGGCAGTCGGCCAGCTTGCCGGGCAGCGAGGTGATATCCAGTACCCCTTTGCGCCGGGTCAGTTCGCGGGCCTTGCGGGCCGCCTCGCGGGCGGCGGCGGCCTCGACGATCTTGCCGATGACCCGCTTGGCGTCGGCCGGGTGTTCCTCGAACCAGCGGTCCAGCTGTTCGCCGACGATGCCCTCAACGATCGGGCGGACCTCGCTGGAAACCAGCTTATCCTTGGTTTGCGAGGAAAATTTCGGGTCCGGAACTTTTACCGACAAAACACAGGTCATGCCTTCGCGGGCGTCGTCGCCGGTGATCGAGACCTTTTCCTTCTTGGCGATGCCGCTGGCGTTGGCATAGGCGTTGATGGTCCGGGTCAGGGCCCCGCGGAAGCCGGCCAAGTGGGTGCCGCCGTCGCGCTGCGGGATGTTGTTGGTAAAACACAGCGTCGTTTCGTGGTAGCTGTCGTTCCACTGCATGGACATTTCGACGGTGACGTCGTCCCTTTCACCCTTCACCGCGATCGCCGTTTCATGCTGGGCGTTTTTCGAACGGTCCAGGTAGCCGACGAAAGCCTCCAGGCCACCTTCGTAATGCATGTCGACGCTTTGGGTCTCCACATGGCGGTTATCGGTCAGGTTGAGGGCCACGCCGGAGTTGAGGAAAGCCAGTTCCCGCAGGCGGTGTTCCAGGGTCGGGAAATCAAACTCGGTCATGGTGAAGGTTTCAACCGACGGGTGGAAGGTGATCTCGGTGCCGGTCTTGGGCTCACCGTCAATTAGCGGCGCATCGCCGGTCGATTCCAGGGGGGCCGCCGGTTCGCCGTCCTCGAAACGGACATAATATTCTTTGCCTTCGCGCCAGATGTGCAGTTCCAGCCAGTCGCTGAGCGCGTTAACCACGGAAATGCCGACGCCGTGCAGGCCGCCCGACACCTTGTAGGAGTTCTGGTCGAATTTGCCGCCGGCGTGCAACTGGGTCATGATCACTTCCGCCGCCGAGATTCCCTCTTCGGCATGAATGTCGACGGGAATGCCGCGGCCGTTGTCGGTAACCGACACCGAGCCGTCGGCGTTCAGGGTCACCGTCACCCGGTCGCAATGCCCGGCCAGGGCTTCGTCGATGGCGTTGTCGACCGCTTCATAGACCATGTGGTGCAGGCCGGAGCCGTCATCGGTGTCGCCGATGTACATACCCGGGCGCTTGCGGACGGCATCCAGGCCGCGCAGCACCTTGATGGAATCGGCGCCGTAGTCTTCAGCCCCGTTGCCGTTTTCCACCGCTTCGTTTTCTGTTTCGTCGTTCATGTTTTTACTCATTTCCCTCAAACGCCGGGCGGGCTGCGCCCCCCTGCATTGATTGCATAAATGCAATATGGCTCGCTCGTATTAACTCGCGGGGCCTCAATGGCCCTTGGTAAGCGAGTTGAATTTGTTAATCTTCCGGTGTCACCACCGCGTCTTCGACGGCGAAGAACTGGGCGCGGCCTTTGAGCGGCGCAAACAACGCCCCGTCGGTGCCGGTCAGCCAGGCCTGCACACCGAGCCCCTCGATTTCGTCGAACAGCGCCAAGCGGCGCTTTTCGTCCAGGTGGGCCGCCACCTCGTCCAGCAACAGCAGCGGCAGGACGCCGCGCTCCCGGGCCTGCAGGCGGGCATTGGCCAGCACGATGGCGATCAACAGCGCCTTCTGTTCGCCGGTCGAGCACTGCTCCGCCGGCTGACCCTTGGCCAGATGGCGGACCTTCAAATCACTGCGGTGCGGCCCGTCCGCCGTACCGCCGTTTTCCCCGTCCCGGCGGCGCGCCGTTTTGAGGGCCTCGCGGAAGCGGTCTTCGGCTTCCAGGGCCGGATAGTCCCGGAGCCAGGTCTCGACAGCGCCGTCGGCGGCCAGCACGGCGCCGGGAAACGGCCCTTTATTGGCTTCCAGGACCGCCTGCAGGCGGTCGGTCATCTCCAGCCGGGCGGCCGCCACGGCAACGCCTTTTTCGGCCATGGTTCCCTCTAAAGCGCCCAGCCAGTCGCCGTCCGAATTGCCGTCGCGGAGCAGCCGGGACCGTTCGCGGAGCGCATGATCGTAGGCCGCCACCCGTCCGGCATGAGCCGGGTCGGTGCCGAACACCAGGCGGTCGAGAAAGCGCCGCCGGGCCGAGGGGCCTTCCAGAAACAGGCGGTCCATCTGCGGCGTCAGCCACTGGGCGCTGAAATGATCGGCCAGCACCGCCTGTGTCTTCACCGCTTCGCCGTCAACATGCACGGCGCGGCGTTCGCGCCCATTTGTTACCGTTGCCGCCTCCAGGCCGGTGCCGAGGTCGACCGGGCCGCCGGGTGTTCTCAAGGTTGCCGCCACCGCCCAGGCCCTGCCACTGACGTCCTCTGCCGCTACCGGCCGGTCGGCCTCATCGCGGCGTCCGACGTCGCCGAGACGGGCCCGGCGCAGCCCCCGGCCGGGAACCAGGAAGGATAACGCCTCCAGCACATTGGTCTTACCGGCCCCATTGGGTCCGGCCAATACCACCGTTTCCGGGCCTGTTTCCAGGCGCTGGAAGCGGTAACAGCGGTAGTCGGTGAGCGTCAGCCTCTCCACGGAGAGGCGGGCGTCGGCCCCGGGGGTCAAACGGGCGTCCCCGGTAAAATCCTGATCAGTGGCCAAGCCTTGCATTCCGGTCAGTATCGATCCCTCATACTTAAATCGCGGCCCCGCATGACGGCGGCCCTACACCCGCATCGGCATCAGCACATAGAGGGCGCTGTTGTCGCCGGCTTCGCGCAGGATGGTCGGCGACGCCGCATCGGCCATCACGAATTGGGCGGTGTCGCCTTCGATCTGCTGGGTGATGTCCAGCAGGTAACGGGAATTGAAGCCGATTTCCAGGCTGTCGCCGGCATAAGACACTTCCAGTTCCTCGGTGGCGCTGCCGCTCTCCGGGCTGTTGGCGGACAACACCAGGGTGCCCTTGTTCAGGCTCAGCTTGATGGCCCGCGATTTCTCGCTGGAAATGGCCGAAACCCGGTCGACGGCCATGGCGAACAGCTTGCAGTTCACTTCCCATTCCTTGTCGTTGCCGGACGGAATGACCCGTTCGTAATCGGGGAAGGTGCCGTCGATCAGCTTCGAGGTCATAACGATGGAATCAAAGGAAAAACGGATCTTGGTTTCCGACAGTTCGATGCTGACGTCATCGGAATAGTCCTCGATCAGCCGGTGCAGTTCGGCCACCGCCTTGCGCGGCACGATAACGCCGGGCATGCCCTGGGCCCCTTCGGGCAGGGGAACTTCCAGGTTGGCCAGCCGGTGGCCGTCGGTGGCCACGGCGCGCAGCACAGCGACGCCGTCCCGGTCGGCGGCGTGCAGGTAGATGCCGTTCAGGTAATAGCGGGTTTCTTCGGTGGAAATGGCGAAGCGGGTGCGGTCGATGAGGTTGCGCAGTTCCCCGGCCGGCAGGCTGAAACTGTGCGGCAGCTCGCCGCCGGCCATGACCGGGAATTCCGAACTGGGCAGGCACGACAGTTCAAACCGCGAGCGCCCCGATACCAGGACCAGTTTGTCGTCGCCGTCGCTGGACAATTCCACGTCGGCGCCTTCCGGCAGCTTGCGGACGATGTCATAAAGCGTATGGGCCGGGGCCGTGATGTTGCCGTTGGCACCGACATCGGCGGTGACTTGCTCGACAATATCCAGGTCCATATCGGTGGCGTTCAGGCCCAACTGGCCGTCGGCGGCATCGATCTTAACGTTGGAAAGAATTGGGATGGTGTTGCGGCGCTCGACAACACTCTGTACATGCCCCAAGGACTTTAAAAGAGCGCCCCTCTCAATGGTAATTTTCATGGCGTATATAAGCCGTCCCTCGTCATTATTGTCCTGTTGGCGTGGCGTCAATCCACGTGCTTCACTGCCGAAAATCCGTCCCCCCAGCGACGGCGGCGAAAGGGCTCCGGAAAGGAGCCCTGCGAGGCCGTTGCAGTATACCAGTTAAGCCCGGAAATCGAAGCCTTTTTGTTGATTTTCCCGGGCTTTTCCCCGGCTCGGGCCGGCGGCGGCAAAAAGGCCCGGCAGAGACCGGGCCTGATGGCAGAAAGGGGTCGAAAAACGGCTGGAACCGGGGGTTTATCCCTCCAGCATCCGGCGCAGCAGCTCGACATCCTCGGCGAAGCTGGCGTCGTTTTCACGCAGGTCTTCCACCTTGCGGACGGCGTGCATGACCGTGGTGTGGTCGCGGCCGCCGAACTTGCGCCCGATTTCGGGCAGCGAGCGCGAGGTCAACTGCTTGGCCAGATACATGGCCACTTGCCGGGGCCGGGCCACGGAACGGGCGCGCCGGGCCGAGTGCATGTCGGAAACGCGGATGTTGAAGTGTTGGGAAACACTCTTCTGGATTTCCTCGATGGTGACCCGCCGGTCGTTGGCCCGGAGCAGGTCGTGCAACACATCCTGGCTGCTTTCCAGGGTGATGTCGCGGCCCACCAGCTGGGCGTGGGAGATGACCCGGATCAGGGCGCCTTCCAGTTCGCGGACGTTCGAGGTGATCTTGTGGGCCAGGAATTCCAGCACCTTGCCCGGCACTTCCATGCCCATGTGCTCGGCCTTCGACTGCAGGATGCCGAGGCGCAGCTCATAGGTGGTGGCATGGATATCGGCAACCAGCCCGCAGTTGAGGCGGGATTTCAGGCGTTCCTCGATGCCTTCCAGGTCGGACGGCGATTTGTCGGCGGACAGAACGATCTGGCGGCCCTGGTCGACCAGCGCATTGAAGGTATGGAAAAATTCTTCCTGGGTGGAATCCTTGTTGGAGATGAACTGCACGTCGTCGATCATCAGCACGTCGACGGACCGGAACTGGTCCTTGAAGTCCACCGTCTTGTGTTCGCGCAGCGCCCGGATAAACCGGTACATGAACTTTTCAGCCGACAGGTAGATGACGGTGCGTGACGGGTCGCTCTTGCGGATCTGATGGGCGATGGCATGCATCAGGTGGGTCTTGCCGAGGCCGACGCCGCCATACAGGAACAGCGGATTGAAGGGGACGGTGGCCGCATCGGCGACGCGCTGGGCGGCGGCATAGGCGAACTCGTTGGGCTTGCCGATGACAAAGTGTTCGAAAGTAAAGCGCGGATCGAGCGGCGCGCTGAGCTCGCTCCGGTCGGCTTCTGATAGGCTGCCGGTGTTACTTGGGGGGGCGGCGACGCTTTCCCGGAGGTCCGGCTTTCTCTGCGGCAGGGTTCCGTGATGGCGTTCCGGCTGGACATAGATATCGACGGTATGGACGCCCGGGTCTTCGCCGTTCCACAGCGTGCTCAGCCGGTCCACGTAATGGGCGACGATCCAGTCGCGCATGAAACGGGTGGGAACGGAAATCCGCACCTCGCCGTCCCGGACCTCGCGGACCGTCATCGGCTTCAACCAGCTTTGATAGGCGGCCTCGCCGATTTCCGTTCGGAGCAGGCCGCTGACTTTATCCCATTGGGTGTCGATAAGACTGTTGGTGGTCGCGCTCGCCATCTGTTTATTGCCCCCAAAAAGACCTGGCCGGCGTGGCCCGGGTCTTCAGTCCAAAACAAATTTATGCAATCGAATTTCTAGAAACGATCCGTCCTCAACGGGGCAGGCGCCCCGCAAGAGCGAACCGGGATAATCTACTGGCCGCTTTCTTAATCGCCCCGGCGGCTGTTGCCTTTGGTCTCTGTCTCCGACCCGATTGATCCGCACCCCAAATCCGAATTCCAAGTCTGCACCCCAAGCCAGCATCCTTAGTCCGTTTTTGTTCCGTCCGCTTTTGCCATTTCACATCCGGGCCGGTTTCCGTAGCCGCCCGGTGTTCAATGCCACCCTGTTTATCCGGTCTTAGTGCATCCGGTTTTCATATCCGGGTTTCACTTTATCCGGCTCTTTTGGTCTTGGTCCTGTTGTTTCAAACCGAATTCAAATGAAACATCTGGTGCGAAAAGGACTCTCAAGAAACAGGAGCGTTTAGATCAATTCCTGGTCATATTTTTGAGAGACAGCAGCCCCCTTTATAGTTTGAACCCCTTAGTCGTCTTTAGATCGATTGCGCTCATCAATGCCTAATTACTTGGTGAGTTGAAGAAAATCACCAATTATTACATGAAGCTTAGCCTCGAATACAGTAATTAGGAAAAAACCCTTAAATACGGCAGCCCGGAATTCTATGTTAACTCTTTTAACGAGTCTTGAACCCGACCTGACGCAGGAAAGAATTTAGCCGAGTCTTCGAGTCGTTTTCAATGGGACTGAAAGGGGAACGTTGAAAATAATTCCCTTGACTTTTGACTCCGGGAGGGACTCGCCGGAAGGGAAGGGGCCGCCCGCCGGACAACCGCCGGCCGGGCAAAAACAAAGCCGCGTCCCGGGCGGGGCGCGGCTTGATGTTAAAGTCGGATATTAAGATCAGGCAGCCAGTGCCTTGATCCGGGCCGACAAACGCGACAGCTTGCGGGACGCCGTATTACTGTGGAGGACGCGCTTCTGGGCGCCGCGCATTATTTCCGGCTGGGCCGCTTTGAAGGCTGCCTCGGCGGCGGCCTTGTCGCCGCTGTCGATCGCCTCTTCAACCTTGCGCAGGAAGGTGCGCACACGGCTGTTCCGCTGACGGTTGGTTTCGGTGCGGCGCGCGATCTGGCGGATGCGTTTTTTTGCCTGAGAGCTGTTAGCCATAACGTTCTGATTCCATTGATTCGGTCTGTAGAGATCGCGGCTTATATAGTGCATCCGGCGCCCCGTCAAGCCTTGGTGTGCTTAACGCGGCGCCCTTTTATCAGGAGTTGGTGAAGTTGGGCTGGCGCTTTTCGGCAAAGGCCGCCATGCCTTCCTTCTGATCCTCGGTGCCGAAGGTGGCGTGAAAGAGCCGCCGCTCGAACCTGACGCCTTCGGAAAGCGTCGTTTCATAAGCCCGGTTGACGGCTTCCTTGGCCATATACAGGCTGGGACGCGACAGCTTGGCGATGGTGTCGGCGACCTTGAGGGCTTCGTCGAGCAGCTCTTCGGCGGCGACGACGCGGCTGACCAGCCCGGCCCGTTCGGCTTCCTCGGCATCCATCATGCGGCCGGTGAGCACCATCTCCATAGCTTTCGACTTGCCGACCAGACGGGTCAGGCGCTGGGTGCCGCCGGCCCCCGGAATGGTGCCGATGGTGATTTCCGGCTGGCCGAACTTGGCGCTGTCGGCGGCCAGGATGAAATCGCACATCATGGCGACCTCGCAGCCGCCGCCCAGGGCGTATCCGGCGACAGCGGCGATCACCGGCTTGCGGCAGGTGGTGATGCGTTCCCAGTCGCGGGTGATGAAATCGCTGGCGTAGACATCGACGAAGGTGCGTTCCTGCATCTCTTTGATGTCGGCGCCGGCGGCAAAGGCTTTCTCGCTGCCGGTAATGACAATGGCGCCGATCGCCTCGTCGGCCTCATAGGCGTCCAGCGCCGCAGCCATTTCGGCGACCAGGGCGGCGTTCAGCGCGTTCATGGCTTTCGGCCGGTTGAGTGTGATCAGCCCGACGGCGCCTTTGGTCTCGGCAATAATGTTTTCGTAAGCCATTGGAAATCTCCTTTTCGGATAACGTTTTTATTTTCGGGCGGCGGGCTTCAGGGAGAACTGCACGTCGAGGCCGCCGCCAACGGCGGTAACCTCAATGAGCAGCGTTTCGCCTTCCCGCCGGAAAAAGGTTTCGGCCACCTGCCGCCAGCCCAACTGCGGCAAGGTCGCCGCATAAAAATCAATCACCGACCGGCGGCTGAGACGGCCCGTCGCATGGGCCTCGACAATGCGCCCGTCAGGCGACTCAAAGGTCAGGGTGCGCTCGGGCGCCTCGCTGAGCCCGGCCATCAACGGCAGGTCGTCGATGGCGCTGACGAAGGCATCGGCGGCGGCCCGGCCCGGCAGCGCCAGGCAAACAGCCGCCGTCACCAAGGCGGCGGCCAGGACCAGGATGGGATACCGGGTTGCGGTTCGCTTCATGGGCAAGCCTATAAACCAGTCGCGGGGCCTTGGCAATTCCCGGATATTTATGGGGGCTTGCCCCCAACCGGTGGGGTCAAGCTCCAGCCTATAAATCAGCGCTGCCGGGACGGGCAGTAAAAGGTGGAGCGTCCCGCCTGTTTGAATTGCCGGATGCCGTCCCCGGCAGCGGAACAGTCGCAGCCCGGACAGGCCTCGCCGGTTTTTCCATAGACGGCGAAATGATGCTGGAAATAACCGCTTTCGCCGTTCGCCTGGCGGTGGTCGCGGAGCGACGAGCCGCCGGAGCGGATGGCGTCGCGCAACACCGTCTTGATGCCCTCGACCAATTTTTCGGCCCGCCGGCCCTTCACCGAGGAGGCCTTGCGCCGGGGCGAGATGCCGGCCCGGAAGAGGGCCTCGCTGGCATAGATATTGCCGATGCCGGCAACCACTTTCTGGTCCATGAGGACGGTCTTGATGGGCCCGCTGCGCCCGGCCAGGCGCCGGGCCAGCACCTCCGGCGTAAAGTCCCCGCCCAGCGGTTCCGGCCCGATCTCCGCGAGCAGGGGGTGCCCGGGCAGTTCGTTGGCGCTGCTCAGGACCATCATGCCGAATTTGCGCGGGTCGCAGAAATAGATGTCATGGCCGCCGTCGGTTTGGAAGACCGCATGGTCGTGCTTGCCCGGACCCGGTGCCGGACCGTAAGCGCCGCCGAAGATGCGGAAGCTGCCGGTCATGCCGAGGTGGGCGATGAGCACCGCCCCGTCGTCAAGGTGCCACAACAGGTACTTGGCGCGGCGTTCGAGCCGCTCCACCCGCCGCCCGCCGAGCCGTTCGGCAAAGTTGTCCGGAAAATCCCAGCGCAGTTTCGGGGCGCGCTGTTCGACACGGGTGAGGCGGGCCCCCTGCAGCACCGGCAGCAGGCCGAGGCGGGCGGTTTCCACTTCCGGCAGTTCGGGCATTGAGAAGGCTCCTTAAAGGTATTGCCGGAAGCGGGCTACACTGCTTCCGGGTCTGGTGCTCCGCTGCCCCGTAGGGTATGGTCCGCGCATGTCCGAGACAAGCAAGAACAACGGCCAAAAACCGTCATCGGAAACAACCCATTTCGGGTTCAGGTCGGTAGAGGCAACGGAGAAGGCGTCGCTGGTGCGCGACGTCTTCGACAGCGTTGCCGAACGCTACGACCTGATGAATGACCTGATGAGCCTCGGCATCCACCGGCTGTGGAAGCGGGCCCTTATCAATCAGCTCAATCCGCAGCCCCACATGCGCCTGTTGGACGTCGGCGGCGGCACCGGCGATATCGCCTTCCGCTTTCTCGACCGGGGCGGCGGGACGGTTACGGTCTGCGACATCAACCAGGAAATGCTCAATGTCGGCCGCGACCGGGCCCTTGATTCCGGCCGGCTGAGCGGGCTCGACTGGATCACCGGCGACGCCGAAAAGCTGCCCGTCGCCGACAGTTCCTTTGACGCCTACACCATCGCCTTCTGCATCCGCAACGTGACCCATATCGAGGCGGCGCTCAGCGAAGCCCGCCGCGTCCTCAAGCCGGGCGGACGTTTCCTCTGCCTGGAATTCAGCCGCGTCGTGCTGCCGTTGCTGGACAAGCTTTACGACACCTATTCCTTCCGGGTGCTGCCGGTGCTGGGCGAGGCCGTCACCGACGACCGGGACGCCTATCAGTACCTGGCGGAAAGCATCCGCCAGTTCCCGCCCCAGGACGACTTCGCCGCCATGATCGGAGAGGCCGGTCTGGAGCAGGCGTCCTACCGCAACCTGTCGGGCGGCATTGCCGCCATCCACTCCGCCTGGCGGATATAAAGGACGCCGGGTTATGTTCAGGACGCTTCGCAATATCGCCCGCCTGCTCAATATTGCCCGCATCCTGGCCCGCCATGACGCCCTGTTCCTGCTGGAGACCCTGGAGGTCGCCCCCGCCGTCGTCTTGGCGGCAGGCGCCCTGTCGCGCCGCAAACAGGAAGGACGGCCCGGCCAGCGGCTGGCCCGGGCCCTGACCGAGGCGGGACCGAGTTTCATCAAATTGGGCCAGGCCCTGTCGACCCGTTCCGACCTGCTGGGCGAGGAACTGACCACCGACCTCTCAGACCTGCAAGACCGCCTGCCGCCTTTTCCCGGCTTCCAGGCCCGGGCCTTCATCGAGGATGAGTTCGGCGCCCCGGTAGACGTTCTTTTCAGCCAATTCGAGGATCAGCCGGTGGCCGCCGCCTCTATCGCCCAGGTCCATTATGCGGTGACCGAGGACGGCCGCGAGGTGGCGGTGAAGGTGCTGCGCCCCGGCATCGAGGCGGATTTCGCCCGCGACCTGGACCTCTTTTTCTGGGTCGCCGAAACCATCGAGGCGACGCGGCCCGAGCTGCGCCGCCTGAAGCCCCTGGAATCCATCAAGACCCTGGCGGAAACCGTCGAGATGGAGATGGACCTGCGCTTCGAAGCCGCCGCCGCCGCTGAACTGGCGGAAAATTTCGAAGGCGACGAGACCTTTATTGTGCCGGAGGTCGAGTGGACCCTGACCGGTCGCCGGGTGCTGACCACGGAACGCATTTCCGGCATTCCGCTGGACGACCGCGGCCCCATCATCGAAGCCGGCCACGACCCGGACGCGGTCCTGGAAAAAGCCGCCACGTCCTTCTTCAAACAGGTCTTCCGGGACGGCTTCTTCCATGCCGACCTGCACCCGGGCAACCTGTTCGTCAACGAGGACGGGGCCATTGCGGTCGTCGACTTCGGCATCATGGGACGGCTCGATAAACGCACCCGGCGGCATCTGGGTGAACTGTTGCTGGCTTTCCTCACCCGCGACTACCGGCGCGCCGCGGAAGTGCATTTCGAGGCTGGCTGGGTGCCCCGGCACCGGTCCGTCGACAACTTCACCCAGGCCTGCCGCTCGATCGCCGAACCAATCCTCGATAAACCGCAGAACGAAATTTCCATGGCCCGGCTGCTGGGGCAACTGTTCCAGGTGACCGAAACCTTCGAGATGGAGGCCCAGCCGCAGCTATTGTTGCTGCAAAAAACCATGCTAGTCGCCGAAGGCACCGGCCGCGCCCTCAATCCGGACGCCAACATGTGGCTGATGGCCCGCCCCCTGATCGAACAATGGATGGTCGATACCTTGGGTCCCGAAGCGCAGATCCGCGACACCGTTACCCAGGTCACCGATTCCATGCGCCGCCTGCCGGGACTCCTGGAAAGGGCCGAACGCAGCGCCGCCGACCTGGCCGACGGCAGACTGAAGCTGCACCCGGAAACCTTGCAGGCCCTGAGCCAGGGCAACAACCGCCAGAGCATGCCGGGGGCTTTATGGGTGCTGGTCCTGGCCCTCCTCCTGTTGCTGCTGTTCGTGGTTTAAAACACCTCAATCCCGTAAATCCGCTCGATAATAATGAAAGCCGTGTAACCGGGTTTTCGGATCACCAATGGTGATTCCGATCAATCCGAAGCTGCTCTAGGCCTTTTTTATAAGCATTTGTTAATTAAAGGGTTGCGCCGATTCCCCTAGGCGTTTAAATTATCCACACATATTTCTCGTTAAATGTTTGGGTATAATCGCGTGGTTAAGGGAAAACGGCTACTTTTGATCGTCAGCGGCGGCATTGCTGCCTACAAATGCCTGGAAGTGATCCGCCGCTTGCGCGATCAGGGCATTGCCGTGCGCCCGATCCTGACCCGGGCCGGGGCCCAGTTCGTGACGCCGTTGTCCCTGGGGGCGATCAGCGGCGACAAGGTCTATCAGGAGCTGTTCTCGCTGACCGACGAGCACGAAATCGGCCATATCCGCCTGGCCCGCGATGCCGACCTGGTGCTGGTGGCGCCGGCCACCGCCAATATCCTGGCCAAGATGGCCCAGGGCATCGCCGACGACCTGGCCTCCACTGTGCTGCTGGCCACCGACCTGCCGGTCATGGTGGCCCCGGCCATGAACCCGTTGATGTGGTCGCACGCCGCCACCCAGGCCAACATGCGGATTTTGCGTGAGCGCGGCATCGGGGTCATCGAGCCCGGCGAAGGCGAAATGGCGGAAAGCAATGAACGCGGCATCGGCCGTCTGGCCGAACCGGAAGATATTATCGGCACCGTTACCGGCTTTCTCGGCGGCGGCCGGCTCAAGGGCCGCCGGGCCCTGGTCACCAGCGGTCCGACCCATGAGGACATCGACCCGGTGCGCTATATCGGCAACCATTCGTCCGGCAAACAGGGCCACGCCATCGCCGGCGCCCTGGCCCGTCTCGGCGCTGAAACGACCCTGGTCACCGGCCCCGTGCAGTTGCCGGACCCGGCCGGCGTGACCACCGTGCATGTACGCTCCGCCCAGGAAATGCTGGCCGCCTGCGAACAGGGGCTGCCCGCCGACGTCGCCGTCTGCGCGGCGGCGGTGGCCGACTGGCGGGTGGCCGAAAGGGCGGCGGAAAAGATCAAAAAGGACGGCACGGGACAACCGCCGTCCTTTCGTTTTACGGAAAACCCGGACATTTTGAAAAGTTTAAGCGCTCCCGGCAACCGCCGACCGGGGCTGATCATCGGATTTGCCGCGGAAACCCAAACGGTCATTGAAAATGCCGTCAGCAAGCGCCGGGCCAAGGGCTGCGACTGGATTGTCGCCAACGATGTTTCCGCCGGTTCCGGCACCTTCGGCGGCGACACCAACATCGTGCACCTGATCCGCGGCGAGGGCGAGACCGATATCGAGCATTGGCCCCGCCTCAGCAAGGCCGACGTCGCCCGCCGCCTGGGCGACGAGATCGCCGCCGCCCTGGAGACCGCCTCATGAACGGCTTAACCGTTGAAATCCAGCGCCTGCCGCACGGCGCCGACCTGCCACTGCCGGCCTATGCCACCGATTGGAGCGCCGGCATGGACCTGCTGGCGGCGGTCGAAGAGCCTGTCGAGATCGGCACCGGCGAACGGGCCATCATTCCATCGGGCATCGCCATCGCCCTGCCGCCCGGTTACGAGGCGCAGGTCCGGCCCCGCTCGGGGCTGGCCGCCAAGCACGGGGTGACGGTGCTCAATGCGCCGGGCACCATCGACGCCGATTACCGGGGCGAGGTCGGGGTTATTCTGATTAATACCGGGCAGCAGGCCTTCCGCGTCGAACGCGGCATGCGTATTGCCCAGATGATCGTGGCGCCGGTTAACGCTGTCGCCTGGAACGAAGTTGAAACACTTCCGGAAAGCCATCGTGGGGACGGTGGCTTCGGGTCGACCGGAACGGCGGCCTAACGGACAAAACATGCGAGATAAGGGGGTTAAACGATAACATGCTGAGATTATCAAAAAAAATGCTGTTTGCCATTGAGGCGGTGCTGGACATCGCCTATCACGCTGGCAGCGGCCCGGTGCAAAGCCGGGAAATCACGCGCCGTCAGGGCATCCCGCGGCGCTATCTGGAACAAGCCCTGCAACAACTGGTTCGCCAGGACATCCTGATCGGGGTCCGCGGACCCCGGGGCGGATACCGGCTGGCCCGGGAACGCCGCCGCATCACGGTCGGCGACATAGTCCGCGTCATCCGGCAAATGGAATCCGGCGAGGATTCCGCCAACGAACCGGACGGGTCCGAACTGGGCCTGAAAGTGGTCCAGCCCCTGTGGCAGGAAATGCAGGACGAGATTATGGTCAAGCTGAACAAGGTTTCCATCGACGACCTATGCACGCGTTCGTTGGAAGCCGGTATCGAAAGTGAAGGCCGGTCCAACCTGGATTTCTCAATTTGACGGATGTTAATGACCCGGACATCGGGGTCACTATGATGTACACTGACACGGAAGACGGCGCTCCCGCTTGATCCGTTCTGATAAGAGGCTCTTGGATTAATATGGTAAATGCCAGCGATTCATCCCGCGGACTCCGCGGCAAGGTTTATGACAGCATTCTCGAAACGGTCGGGGACACGCCCCTGATCCGCCTTAGCCGCCTTGCCGCAGACAGCGGGTGTAAGGCCCATATCCTGGGAAAGTGTGAATTCTTTAATCCGTTGAATTCGGTTAAGGACCGGATCGGCCTGGCCATGATCGAAGCGGCCGAGGCCGCGGATGCAATCAAGCCCGGCGCCACCCTGGTCGAGCCGACCTCGGGCAATACCGGCATCGCGCTGGCCTTTGTCTGCGCCGCCAAGGGCTACAAACTGATCCTCACCATGCCGGAAAGCATGTCCGTCGAACGCCGTAAGATGCTGGCCCTGCTGGGGGCCGAAATCGAACTGACGCCGGCCGAAAAAGGCATGACCGGGGCCGTCGGCCGGGCCGAGGAAATCACCCGCGATACGCAAGGCGCGGTCATGCTGCAACAGTTCGAAAACCCGGCCAACCCGGAAATCCACCGCCAGACGACGGCCGAGGAAATCTGGGCCGATACCGGCGGCAAGGTCGATGTGGTGATCAGCGGCGTCGGCACCGGCGGCACCCTGACCGGCATCGCCCAGGTGCTGCGCAAGCACAACCCGGATATCAAGATTATCGCCATCGAACCGGAAGACAGCGCCGTGCTGTCCGGCGGTGTGCCCGGCCCGCACAAAATTCAAGGCATCGGCGCCGGCTTCGTGCCCGGCGTCCTGGAGACCGGCGAAATCGACGAAGTGCTGAAGATCGGCAACGAATCATCCTTTACGACGGCCCGCAAAGTGGCCCGTCTGGAAGGCCTGCCGGTCGGTATTTCGTCCGGCGCCGCCCTCGCCGCCGCCCTGGAAATCGGCGAGCGCCCGGAGATGGAAGGCAAGACCATCGTTGCCATCCTGCCGTCCTTTGCCGAACGCTATCTGTCGACGGCGCTGTTCGACGGGCTTGGCCTGGCGCCCTGATTACGGGAGCTTGATATTTTCGGGAGCCCGACCCCGACTCAGGTATTTTTCTGGAGCTTGACCCAAACCCAACAGCACCTGGCATAATTGAGATGCAAACAAGGCCGCGACTGCGGCCCGCGAATCGTTTCGCGAGCCACATTGCGTTTATGCAATCAATGCATGGCGGCGCAGCCCGCCCGGCGTTTGAGGGAATTTAAAATAACCATGGACTTCACCGAAGATCAGATACAGCGCTATGCCCGCCATATCCTGTTGGATGGCGTCGGTGGCGAGGGGCAGGCCAAACTGCTTCAATCCAAGGTTCTGGTGATCGGCGCCGGAGGGCTCGGTTCGCCGGTGTTGTTGTATCTGGCCGCCGCCGGGGTCGGCACCATCGGTGTCGTCGACGATGACGTGGTCGACCTGTCCAACCTGCAGCGCCAAGTAGTGCATACCACTGGCGCCGTCGGCCGCCCCAAGGTGGAAAGCGCCCGTCAGACGCTGGCCGCCATCAATCCGGAGGTGACCATCGTTCCCATCGAAGACCGCATCGGCCCGGCCAACGCCCTTGAAATGATGCGTGATTATGACATCGTCGCCGACGGTTCGGACAATTTCGCGACCCGGTTTCTCGTCAACGATGCTTGTTATTTTGCCAAAAAACCCCTGGTTTCCGCCGCTATCCTGCGTTTCGACGCGCAACTGGCCACCTTCAAGGGCTTCCCCGGCGGTGACGCCGACGGGCCGTGTTACCGCTGCCTGTTCCGCGAACCGCCGCCGCCGGGCCAGATTCCGACCTGCGCCGAGGCCGGTGTGTTGGGGGCGTTGTGCGGCATGGCCGGCTCGCTGCAGGCGACCGAGGTGTTGAAGGAACTGCTGGGTTTGGGCTCTTCGCTTTCCGGCCACCTGTTGATCTATGACGGGCTCGGCACCCTTTTCCGCAAAATAAAGGTCAAACGCGACCCGGGCTGCCCGCTGTGCGGCGCGCACCCCGCCATTAAGGATCTCAGCATCCATGAGCAAGCCTCCGCCTGATAAATTATCGATCATCGTTTTCTCCGGCGATTTTGAGAAAGTGCACTACGCCCTGGTCATGGCCAGCGCCGCCGCCGCCATCAATACCCCGGTGACCCTGTTCTTCACCATGGGCGCCTGCCGGGTGCTGGCCGACAAGGGCCCCGACGGCGAGGCCGCCTGGCGGTCCCTGCCGGTCAATTTCCACAGCGGCCTGGCGGCCCGCACCGGCGGCGAAGTCGACGACCATTTCAAGCAGACCAAGGTCGCCCATTTCGAGGAACTGCTGCTGGCCTGCGCCGAACTGGGGGTCCGTTTCCTGGTCTGCGAGATGGGGCTGAGGGCCATGGACCTAGAAGAAAAACCGTTGCGCGACGACCTGCCGATCGAACAGGGCGGTGTCGTCACCTTCATCGAAGATGCCTCGAACGACGGCGCCATGATCTTTATCTGAGGGAGGGATCGGACTCAGAGGGGAATATTAGCTTATTGCTAATATGCTCATATTACTAATATAGTGGCTCCGTCTGGAACTGAGGGGAGGCACTTCATGGACATCAAAACCCTTTTAAACGACTGCAATACCACTGTTTTTACCGTCCGCCCGGAAGATACCCTGGAAACGGCGGCAACCCTGCTCAGCAGCAATAATATCGGCGCCCTGCCGGTGCGCGACGCGGCGGGCCGCTTGGCCGGCATGCTGTCGGAACGCGATATTGTGCGGGGTTTCGCCGAGCAGGGAGGCAAGGTTCATGACCTGAAAGTCGAGGACCTGATGACCCGGAGCGTCATCGAGTGTCAGCCGGATGAAGACGTCGATGTGGCTTTGCAGCGCATGTCGCAACGCCACATCCGGCACCTGCCGGTGACCGAGGACGGCGAATTGCGCGCCATGTTGAGCCTGCGCGACCTGATGGAGCACCGGTTGTCGCAAACCGAGCTCGAAGTCAACGTGCTGCGGGACCGGGCGATTATCGGGCGCTAGCGCCGGGTTTTTTTAAGTTCCCTTAGACGCCGGGCGGGCTCTTCGCCCGTGGCTTACGCGAAACAGTTCGCGAAGCGCAGTCGCGCTTAGTTTAGTAAAGAGCGGCGACCTGACCAGTTTTCACGGATTATCGTGGAGCGGAGCGACTAGCGAGCATAGCCGAGCGCAGCCTGTCCGGCGCTTGAGGACATTCCAAATAAATAGACGCCACAGGCGCGCCCGGCGATTGAGGGGATTTAAAAAGCCTCTCCGAGCACCCGGTCCGGCGGTTTGTGGCCGTCGACGAAGGTCTTGATGTTGATCAGCACCTTCTCGCCCATGTCGAGGCGGCCTTCGATGGTCGCCGAGCCCATGTGCGGCAACAGCACCACATTATCCATTTCCAGCAGCTTCGGATTGACGGCGGGTTCGTTCTCGAAAACATCAAGCCCGGCCCCGGCCAGATCGCCGGCCTTCAGCATGCGGGTCAGGGCGTTCTCGTCGATCACTTCGCCGCGCGAGGTGTTGATGATATAGACGTGGGACTGTACCAGTTTCAGCCGGCGGGCCGAGAGCAGGTGATAGGTGCCCGGCGTGTGCGGGCAGTTGACCGAGATGATATCCATCCGGGCCAGCATCTGGTCGAGGCTTTCCCAGAAAGTGGCTTCCAGTTCCGCTTCCGTGTCGGGGTGCACCCGGTGGCGGTTGTGGTAATGCACCGACAGCCCGAAACCCTTGGCCCGGCGGGCGACGGCGGTGCCGATGCGGCCCATGCCGATGATGCCAAGCCGCTTGCCGTAGATGCGGTGGCCGGTGATGCCGGTCGGCGACCAGCCGGTCCAGTCGCCGGAGCGCAGCAGCTTTTCGCCTTCGCTGAGACGGCGCGAAGCGGCCAGAATCAGCGCCATGGTCATGTCGGCGGTGTCTTCGGTCAGGACATCGGGGGTATTGGTCACGGTAATGCCCCGGGAGCGCGCCGTCGCCAGGTCGATATGGTCGACGCCGGTGCCGTAGTTGGCGATCAGGCGCAGCTTGTCCCCGGCCTGGGCGAGGATGCCGGCATCGATGCGGTCGGTAAGCGTCGGCACCAGTACTTCGGCATTTTTGACCGCCTCGACCAGCTGTGATTTGCTCATCGGCTCGTCCGACAGGTTGAGGCTGACGTCGAACAACTCCATCATCCGCGTTTCAATGGCATCCGGCAGCTTGCGGGTGACCACCACTTGCGGTTTTTTCTGCGGCATGGGTTATCCTCCCGATACCTTTGGGGCCCTGTGGGGGGGCGCTTTATACCTTGGGGCCCCTTGGCGGGGCCGCTCTTTGCATCTCTTGATATAGGGCCATAGCAACCCAGGCAAAGCAAGTCCAGAGCCTAGCTGATTTATGCAATTTTTCCGGCCCCACCCGGCTTGACCGGGGAGGGCTGCCGGGGTTCTATAAGATGCGACCGTAACAGGGGCATGACAGAGGGTCCACCACCGTAATGAACGTTTCCGATTTCCGATTTCCGGGCTGGCTGCCGATTGTATTGCTGGCCGCCGTCCTGCTGGGCGGGGCTGCCCCGGCCCCAGCCGCCGAAGGGGAAAGCGGGCTGCCACTGCCCCGCTTCGTCAGCATCCGCGCCGACGAGGTCAACCTGCGCATCGGCCCCGGCATCCAGTATCCGGTGGACTGGGTTTACCTGCGCAAAAGCCTGCCGGTGGAAATCGTTGCCGAGTTCCAGACCTGGCGCAAAATCCGCGACTGGCAGGGCACCCAGGGCTGGGTGCATCAAAGCATGCTGAGCGGCCACCGCGGCATCATCGTCACCGGCAAGCTGCGCACCCTGCGCAAAAAGGCCAATGTGAAGGGCGCCGTCGTCGCCCGGGCCGAGCCGGGGGTTGTCGGCAAGCTGCTTAAATGCGCCGCCGGCAGCGGCTGGTGCCGGGTCGAGATCGACGGCTTCAAGGGCTGGCTGCGCCGGGTCGAATTCTGGGGCGCTTATGCCGACGAGTTGGTTGAGTAGATTTTTCAGTTCCCTCAAGCGCCGGACGCGCCTGTGGCACTAGGCTCGCGAAACGGTTCGCGGGCCGCAGTCGCGGCCTTGTTTCCATCTCGCTTATTCCAGGTGCGGTTGGGTGGGGGTCAGACTTCTTTAATTATGATTGCGCTCAAGCGCCGCGCTGGCTGCGCGCCAGTATGCGTCCATCGCATAAATGCTTTGTGTGGCGCTAGTCGCTGCGCTCCGCTTATCCCAGGTGCGGTGGGGTGGGGGTCAGGCTCCAGCAAACAAACTGGGCTAGCCCCTAATCGAAATCACTGGCAAGTGCCTGGCGCACGGTCTCCGGCAGTATCGTCATGTGGCCGTATTTCTCGTGGCCGATGCCGAGCACCACCTGCACACCGTCCCGGCAAAAGGCAGTTTTCTGGTCCCCGGTGAAGGGAAAGTGAAGGAATTGGATAGCCGAAGCCTTGCCGTCAGCCGTCGTCCGGTCAATGTCTTCTTCCGGCCGGCCCTGGATCGTTTCGCCCTCAAAACTGATGCTGACGGTTTCCTCGACGCCGCCCAGGCCCGCCAGGAAGCGGCCCCGCCTGTCCGGATCGTCGATTTCGAACATGAGCGTGCAGACCAATTCACTTCCGTTGGGAATCAGGGGGTTATAGGCACTAAGTTCATCGTCTATCTGATCCTCGCCGCCGCGCTCGATATAGAGCATTTCGTGAACCTGATGCCACATGGTGTCAAAGGATTCGAAGTAAAAAGTAGCGTCGGGACCGACCGCCACCCGGCGGTTTTTCTTGGCTTCGGTGATGGCCCGGCGGCGTTGCTTGCGGACCTTGGCGTACTCCGCCATGTCCATGATGTCGTCGCGGGTGATTTCGTGCTTCGGCATATAAATAAAAATCCCTTCGCTTAAAAACCGTAGGCGCGGGCCAGCAATTGGACCGGGTGCCGGTCCTGGCTGACGGTGGCGGCAATCGCTTCGGCGGCTTCGTCGAGCTGCTCCATGCCTTGCAGGATATGGTCGCGGGCCAGCGGGCATTCGGAGACCACGTGGGCCGGTTCCACCTTGGCCGCCTGGCGGACCACCGGCTTGCCGACCTTGAGGCCGACCTCGAAGTTGTCCTGCATCACCCCCCAGGCGCCGCCGTGGCCGGAACAGCGTTCGATAACGGTGACCGTGGTATTGGGCAGGTGTTTCAGCAGTTCAGCCGCTTTCTGGCCCATATTCTGGGCCCGGGCATGACAGGCGATATGCACCACCACATCACCCGCAAGCGCCGTCAGGCCATCGGCCAGGCCTTCCTTTTTGGCGATATCGATGATGTATTCGCTGATGTCGAAAACGCAGTCGCTGAGCAGCTTGACGTCTTTATTCTCCGGCACGATCAGCGGCCATTCGAATTTCAGCATCAGGCCGCAGGAAGCAACCGGGGTGATGACGTCATAGCCCTTGTCGATCCAAGGCTTCAGCGCGGCGGAGACGGTGGCCGCACTGTCGGCGACGCGGGCCAGGTCGCCGTGCTCCAGCTGCGGCATGCCGCAGCAGCCGGCATAGACGACCTCCGCCTCGACACCGTTGCGGGCCAGCACCTGTAGCGCCGCCAGGCCGATGTCCGGGTTGTTGTATTCCGCCGTGCAGGTGGCATAGAGCACCGCCTTGCGGCCATGGGCCGGGGCTTGCGTGTTGACCTCGGGCTTGCTGTGTGCCGTCAGCTTCTTATCGGTGAACGGCGGTAGGGCGGCTTGTTCGTGGACGTCCAGGATTTGCTGCATCAGGGGCCGGGTAAGGGTGTTGCCCTGCTTCGACGCCCAGTTAGCGAGGCCGTGCATTGAACAGCCTAAACGCCCGTTGCGGTCGGTTTCGGTCAGCTGTTTTTCGGCAAAACCGATCTTGCCCTGCTTCAGTTCCTGGGCCCGGCAACGGACCATCAGGTGCGGGAAATCCAGGTCGAATTCATGGGGCGGCACGTACGGGCATTTGGTCATGAAGCACATATCGCACAGCGTACAGGCGTCGATCACCGCTTTGAAATCGGCACTCGCCACCGACTCAAGCTCGCCGGTCTCGGACTCGTCGACCAGGTCGAAGAGCCGGGGAAAGCTGTCGCACAAATTGAAACAACGCC
>JADHTD010000009.1 GCA_016776525.1 Rhodospirillales bacterium | reverse complement strand
GGGAGCCTCCGGCGAAACCTTGATGTGGGTATCGATGTCGCCGTCTTCGTCGAGTGCCGGTTCGATGCGGCCCCCGCTGTCGGCTGCGGGGCGCACTACGGCCCGGCGGGCCAGGCCGGCTCCGGCGGCGGCGACGCGCCCGGCGGCCAGGACCGATGTCTTGAGGGCGTTACCGATGGCTTGCCATTCGGCCCAGGTCAGGCCGATGGCGGTAATCAGGGCCAGCATGCCGACGGTGGCGGCCAGTCCGGCGGCGATCCAGACGCCATAGGGTGCCCCCAGGGCGTGGAGGGTGTCGGCGGCCCGGGTCAGCATGAGGGCGCCGGCGGCCCCGCCCGGACCCGTGTTCAGGGACCATTCGGCGGGGGGCGGCACGTGCCCCAGGGCCATGCCTAGCAGGAACAGGGCGGCCAGCATCAGCAAAAACCGGACGGCGATCAGCGACACGCTCAGTTTGCGCAATAAACGCCAGCCCCAGGCAGCGAAAACCAGGACCGGCACGGCGGCGGCCAGGCCCACCGTTTGTAAACCGAGATCGGCAATATAGGCTCCCGGCAAGCCGAGAAGATTTTGCGGCAGGCGGCCGGTGGCGCTGTTCAGTGACGGATCACCGGTATGATAACTGGCCAGGGCGACGGCCAGGGCGGCGGTTACGGTCAGCAAAGCCACGCCGCTCAACTCAAACAGGCGGCGGCGCAAAAAAGCGGCCAGGGCGGCCGGCAAAACAGTGCCGCCGGCCGACTGTAGAAGAGGGTTTTCCATGGCCTGATTTTAAGGCCATCAACGTTTACAAGAGCTTAACGCAGGACGCCAACCAGCCGATTGAGGGCCGTTTCCACGGTTGCCCGGTCGTGGACCAGGGCAACCCGGATATAGGCCTGGCCGGGGTTGACGCCATCGGCGCCGGTGCGCGCCAGATAGGCCCCCGGAATGACCCTGAGCGCCGCTTCCTGCCACAGTTTGCGGGCCGCCGCCTCGCCGTCGGCCACATCCAGCCACAGGAAAAAGCCGCCGCCCGGCCGCCGATAGCCGAAATCGCTGCCGATAATGCTGTCGGCGGCATCGAACAGGCCCCGGTAATGGTTGCGGTTGATCTCGACATGGGCCTCGTCCCGCCACAGGGCCGCCGAAGCGGCCATAATCGGCAACGGCACGGTGGCCGCGCTATAGGCCCGCAACCGCCGGAATTTCGAGATCAGGGCCGCATCCCCGGCGGCAAACCCGGAGCGCAGGCCGGGGGCTCCGGAACGCTTCGACAGGGAATTGAAAACCAGCACATTATCGAGGCCTTCACCCAGGTCGGCGGCCGCCCGAAGGCCCCCTGGCGGCGGCGTCTGGCCGTAAATCTCGCTATAGCACTCATCGAAAATCAAGGTGAAACCGTAACGCCGGGCCAGGGCGATGGCCTCGCGCAGACGCTCCGGCCCGGCCACCGAGCCCTGCGGATTGGCCGGTGAACAGAGAATGACCAGGGCCGTTTTCTCCAGAATTTCCGGATCGACGGCGGCCAGGTCCGGCTGGAAACCGGTTTCCCGGGTTGCCGGCAGGTAATAGGGCTCCGCCCCGGAAAACACGGCGGCCCCCAGGTAAACCTGATAAAAGGGATTAGGGATCAGTACGTAAGGCTTGGAATCCTTGATTTTTTCCGGCACCGACAGGATGCCGGCCAAAAACAGGGCCTCACGGGTTCCGGCTACCGGCATGACGCACAGGTGAGGGTCTAGCTCCGGCAAATCATAACGCCCGACCAGCCAGTCGCCGATTGCCTCGCGCAGGTCCGGGGTGCCGTCGATCGGCGGATAGCGGTTCCAGTCGGCGCCGTTGGCGGTCAGCACCTCGGTCAGCAGGGCCGGGGTTTCCCCCTTCGGCTCGCCGATGGACAGCGCCAGCGGCTCCAGACCGGACGGCGGGTCCAGCGGATCCAGCAGGGACCGCAGCCGGTCGAAGGGATAATCGGTCAGGTGTTCAAGGCGTTCATTCAACATGGCGCGGGATACTAGCCGCAGGGCGGCTGCCCGACAAGTAAGGCGTTCTGTTCGGCGTTCTGTTCAAATAAAAAACCGCCCCGGACGGCTGTCCGGAACGGTTCTTTGTAGTGAATATCCCAGGTGCGGCTGGGTTGGGGTCAAGCTCCCGTAATCAGGTAAAGTCGTAGCCCTTCTCGCCGTGGGTGTTGAGGTCGAGGCCTTCGATTTCCTCTTCCTGGGAAACCCTGAGGCCGACCAGGGCACGGACCACGATCAACAGAATGTAGGTGACGACCGCTGTCCACACCAGGGTGGCGGCGGCGCCGGTCAGCTGTACCACGAACTGGCCGCCGATGGTATTTTCCGACAGGCCGAGGCCGCCGAGGGACTTGGCGCCCAGGAAAGCGGTCAGCAGGATGCCGGTCAGGCCGCCGACGCCGTGCACGGCCAGCACGTCCAGGGAATCGTCGATCTGCATTTTGCCGCGGATCAGGTTGACCGCGTAGAAACAGATGGTGCCGGCGACCAGGCCGATAATGAAGCCGCCGCTGGGCCCGACGAAACCGGAAGCCGGGGTGATGGTGGCCAGCCCGGCAATGGCGCCGGTGGCGATGCCGACCAGGGTCGGTTTGCCGTATTTGATCGATTCGATGATGATCCAGACACAGGCTGCGGTCGCCGCCGAAATGTGGGTGACGGTCATCGCCATGCCGGCGGCGCCGTCGGCGGCCAGCGCGCTGCCGGCGTTAAAGCCGTACCAGCCGACCCACAGCATGGAGGCGCCGATCATCACCAGCACCGGGCTGTGCGGCGGCTTGATGTCGCGGGGGAAGCCGGTGCGCTTACCCAGCACAAGAGCGGCAACGATCGCCGAGACGCCGCAGGTCAGATGCACGACCAAGCCGCCGGCGAAATCCTGCACGCCCATCTCGGCCAGCCAGCCGCCGCCCCACACCCAGTGGGCAACCGGGGCATAGACGAGGATCAGCCAGAGGCCGGAAAACAGCATGACAGCGGTAAATTTGATGCGTTCCACATAGGCGCCGACGATCAATGCCGGGGTAATGATGGCAAAGGTCATCTGGAACATGAAAAAGACCGTTTCGGGGATATTGCCCGACAGGGTATCGGTGCCGACTCCGGCCAGGAAGGCTTTATCCAGGCTGCCGATCCAGGCATTGGCCGCCCCGCCGTCGCCGAAAGCCAGGCTATAGACACCGGCCAGCCACAGCACCGAGACCATGCAGGCGATGGCGAAACAGTGCATGAGCACGGAAATGATATTTTTATTATGCACCAGGCCGCCGTAAAAAAGGGCCAGTCCGGGCAGGGTCATAAACAACACCAGGGCCGTCGAAGTAAGTATCCAGGCAGTATTACCGTCGCTGAGCATGGTCGGGCTCCCCCTAATATGTGTGGACCGTTGGCGGCCCGTTTATCAAAAAATCCGTGCCGCGAAACCGGACCAGCCATAGATACCGGCTCCGCACGAAACGACGCGAACTAACATCCCCCCTCACAAGAACCGTGCCAGTCCCAGGGATTGGCACTTAGAGGCCTGTAGTAGAAGGAAAAACCGGCCAGGGCAGGGACTTTCCAGGGGTCCGCCGCCCGTCCGGACAGCACATTATTTAAGCAACAGTGGAAAATTCGCCCAAAAAAAAGGCAGTAAAAAGGGTTGGAAGGCCGAAACCTTCCAACCCGGGGGAGCCGCCGGAGGGGGCTGGACCCTCCGGCCGACACTTGTTTTTTTATGGGAGCTTGACCCCAACCCATTGGTGCCAAGCTCCCATGATGCTTACTGGACGGTTTCGCCGTGCAGGGTGATGTCGAGGCCGGCGACTTCGGTCTCGTCATCGACCCGGAGGCCCATCACCGCCCCGACCACTTTCAGGATAATGAAGGTGGCGATGGCGCTGTAAGCGATGGTGGCGCCGATGCCTTCCAGCTGCACCAGCACCTGGCCGGCGTTGCCCTCCAACAGACCCGGCGCGCCGCCGATGGCTTCGACGGCGAAGACGCCGGTCAGCAGGGCGCCGACGATGCCGCCGATGCCGTGTACGCCAAAGGCGTCGAGGCTGTCATCGTAGCCCATGGCGTTCTTGAGGATGGTGGCCCCCCAGAAGCACGCCACGCCGCCGACGATGCCCATGATCAGGGCGCCTTGCGGGCTGACGAAACCGGCCGCCGGGGTAATGACGACGAGACCGCCGACGGCGCCGGAAACGATACCCAGCACGCTCGGCTTGCCCCGGTACATCCACTCGGCGAACATCCAAGCCAGCGCCGCCGCGGCGGTGCAGATCTGGGTGACGGCCATAGCCATGCCGGCAGTGCCGTTGGCGGCAACCGCCGAACCGGCGTTGAAGCCGAACCAGCCGACCCACAGCAGGGAGGCGCCGATAACGCTCAGCACCAGGTTGTGCGGCGCCATGTATTCGGTACCGTAGCCCTTACGCTTGCCGAGCACGATGGCGGCGACCAGACCGGCAATACCGGCATTAATGTGAACGACGGTGCCGCCTGCGAAATCGAGCACGCCGTCATCGGCGAGGAAACCGCCGCCCCACACCCAATGGGTGATCGGCGCATAGACGATGATCATCCAGGCGCCGAGGAAGACCAACATGGAGGAGAACTTCATGCGGTCGGCGAAGGCACCGGTGATCAGCGCCGGGGTGATAATGGCGAAGGTCATCTGGAAGACCATGAACACGGATTCCGGAATGGTGCCGGACAGCGAGTCAACGGTGAGGCCCGACAGGAACAGCTTATCAAGGCCGCCGACATAGGCGTTCAGCGCGCCGCCGTCGGTGAAGGCCAGGGAATAGCCGATGACCATCCACAAAACGGTCATCAGGCAGGTGATGGCGAAACTCTGCATGACGGTGGCCAGCACGTTTTTCTTGCGCACCATGCCGCCGTAAAAAAGCGCCAAGCCGGGAATGGTCATCATCAGCACCAGGGCCGTCGAGGTCAGCATCCAGGCGGTATCGCCCGTGTCCAGCTTGGCTTCTGCGGCCAGCGCCGACCCGGTGGTTGCCAGCACAGCCAGGGCACCCAAGGCGAATGGCTTAAAAAGTTTTTTTGTTACAATCATTTGTTTGATCTCCTTAAAGTGCTTCTGCATCGGTTTCACCGGTGCGGATGCGGACAACCTTGTTGAGGTCGTAAACAAAAATCTTGCCGTCGCCGATTTTCCCGGTCTGGGCCGACGACTTGATGGCTTCGATAACGCTTTCGGCGATGTCTTCCTTGACGGCGATTTCAATCTTCACTTTCGGTAGAAAGCTTACGGTGTATTCGGCGCCCCGGTAGATTTCTGCCTGACCCTTTTGGCGGCCGAATCCCTTGACTTCGCTGACGGTCATGCCTTCGACGCCCAGCGGCGTCAGGGCTTCCCGCACCTCGTCAAGCCGGAAGGGCTTGATGACTGCCATAATCAGCTTCATGGTCCTCAATCCTTATGTTTAGGGGCCGCCCGACTGCTGTGCTTCAAAGATCTTGTGGACAGGCCGGCCCGGTTAATTCTTAAAGACGCCGCACCTGCCGCGCCTCGTGCATCTACTATCTCAAGAACCGTGCCAGAGTCGGAAATTGGCAATATTTATACTGTATTTTCAATAGGTTAAAGGCATGTATTCAGGTTGTATTGCAGTCTGTCCAGCCCCTGTAAATGCCTAAAAATTAATCATGATTTATAATATGCCTATATTTTAGGCTTATCCAGGGTTAAAATACCCCTGGACTCGGCTCCCTATCCCAATTCATGGTAGGCCGGATTGTTTTAGGGGGGGCGCAACCCCCTGGATTTGCAGGAGGAACGGCTATTTCTGCCAAAAGCGGCCGGCTCAACAGCGACATTCTGATCATCGGCGGCGGCTTGGTCGGCGGCACGTTGGCTTGTGCCCTGGCCGGGGCGGGGCTGTCGGTGACGGTGGTCGATGCCGGCGACCCGACAGCCGGACTGGACGCTGCCTTCGACGGCCGCGCTTCAGCCATTGCCCTGGCTTCCCAGCGGGCCCTGGACGGCATCGGCTTGTGGCCGTTGATGGCCGGTCAGGCGGCGCCGATCGAAGACATTCGCGTTTCCGACGGCCAATCGCTTTACTTTCTGCACTACGACCACCGGGATACGGGAGACGAGCCGTTTGGTTTCATGGTCGAAAACCGCACGACGCGGCAGGCCCTCTACCACCGCATGCAGGCCCTGGACCGCCTGCACCTGCTGGCCCCGGCCCGCCTACTGAGCCTGGACCGTTCGCAGAGCGGCGTCACAGCGGAAATCAGCAACGGCGAGACGATTAAGGCCCGTCTGGTGGTGGGAGCCGACGGACGGGGCTCGCAGGTCCGCGAGGAGGCCGCCATCGGCCTTATGAAGTGGTCCTATCGGCAGACCGGCATCGTTTGCACCGTCGAACACGAAAAACCACACCTGAATATCGCCCATGAACGTTTCCTGCCGGGCGGACCCTTTGCCATTTTACCGCTCCGGGGCAACCGCTCGTCGATCGTTTGGACGGAACGGGAAGACCTGGCGGCGGCCATTATGGCCCTGGATGAGGCGGAATTTCTGGCCGAACTGGGCCGCCGGTTCGGCGACTTTCTGGGCGCAATCGATCTTGCCGGCGGCCGTTGGGCCTATCCGCTGACGTTGCAACAGGCGGAAACCGCTGTTTGCCGGCGTCTGGCCCTGGTCGGAGACGCCGATCACGGCATGCACCCGATCGCCGGGCAAGGCCTCAATATGGGACTGCGGGATGTGGCGGCCCTGGCCGAGGTGCTGATCGACGCCCACCGCCTCGGCCTTGACCTGGGGTCGGCTGTCGTTCTCAACAAGTACAGCCGCTGGCGGCGTTTCGACAATACCTTGATGCTGGCTTTAACGGACGGCCTTAACAGGTTGTTTTCAAATAATATCCGCCCCATTTCCCTGGCCCGGGACTTAGGCCTGGCGGCGGTTAACCGGCTGCCGCCCCTGAAAAAGCTCTTCATGCGCCATGCCATGGGCCTGGCCGGCGAGCTGCCGCGCCTTATGCAGGGCCGCCAGCTGTAAAATTATCTTGAATTTCAGAGAGTTAGGGCCTGAATCTGAAATTAATCTTTAAGGATCCCTAGAAAGCCCTTCGGCTTCCAGGTTTTGCAGGTAAGTCTGCCAGATTTCATCCTGACGGCGGCCGAAATCATACAGCAGATCCCACGAATAAAGGCCGGTGTCGTGCAGGTCGTCGAAAGCGATTTTGACGGCGTAGTTGCCGACCGCTTCGACGCTGAGGATGCCGACATGGCGGCGGCCGCCGATAATTTTCTTTTCCGCCGGGCTGTGGCCCTGGACTTCCGCCGACGGGCTTTCCACCCGCAGCAGTTCGGCGGGCAGTTGGAAGGAGCTGCCGTCATCGAAGTCCACCTCGAGGATTTTCTCTTCCTGTTTGAGGCGGATTTCCGTCGGCATGTGCTGAAGGTCAAAACGGTTTTTCATGAGGTTTGTTCCTGGGTTAGCCGGCAGAAGAATCCTGGTCGCCCAGGGGGCGGGCTTCGTCCGGCAGCATGATGGGGATACCGTCGCGGATCGGAAAAGCCAGCCCGGCCTGCCGGCTGATCAGTTCCTGGGCTTCGGCATCGTATTCCAGCGGCCCCTTGGACAGGGGACAAACGAGAATTTCCAATAGTTTCGGATCGACGCTGTGTTGTTCGGTCATGGGAAAATCCTTATCCGGAATTAATGGCGGGCGGCGGTTACTGTATCGTCGCCGGACTCCAAAAGCGCCATTTCCATCAGGGAGGTCAGCATGTCGCTGCGTGCGCCGAGATTGTTGCACTCGAGCAGGGCTTGTTTTTCCTGGGGATCGAACGGGCAGATCATCGACAGCGACGAAACCAAGGCTTCGTCGGAGGCCTCTTCGATGGCCTCCCAATCGACCTCGATCTGCTTGGCTTCGCAAAAAGCGCGAACGGCCTTCAGGAGCCGGTTGCGGTCGGCGACCATGCCGCCGTCTTCGTCCTGATCAGAGCGGAAGGCCTCAAAATCGGGAACGATCCGCCGGTAACCGTTGAGCAGATCAAGCTCCTCCGCAACCTGGAAACGGCTGATGCCCAGCAACACGATCTCGAAATGGCCGTCATCCGTTTCGCTAAAGGAAACGATGCGCCCGGCGCAACCGACACCATGCAGTTTTACCGAGTCTCCGACCCGGCCGGGTTCGGGGATGATGGGCTGGATCATGCCGATCATGCGGTCGCGGCCCAGGGCGTCGGTCACCATGCTCAGGTAGCGGGGCTCGAAAATATAAAGCGGTAGATGCCCATGCGGCAGCAGCAGGGCGCCGGATAGGGGAAAAACCGGTAACACGTCCGGCAGGTCGCTGGAAAGTGGCAGATGGGGGGACATGCTCATGAGAACAGTATCGACGACAGCTGCCGCCGGGCCGTGGCAACCAGCGGATCGGTCGGCCCCAGGGCCTCAAAAATCTTTACCATCTGCTTGCGCCCGGCCTCGTCGTTCCAGGCCCGG
The DNA here is from genome assembly GCA_016776525.1 of Rhodospirillales bacterium. Taxonomy (GTDB): domain Bacteria; phylum Pseudomonadota; class Alphaproteobacteria; order Rhodospirillales; family JADHTD01; genus JADHTD01. The sequence goes on along the minus strand of JADHTD010000009.1, from coordinate 13,530 downwards.
TCGCGGCGGATCAGCTCCAACAGCTCATCGAGGGCGGCCTCCGTCTGGCCGGCACCGTAAAGCGCCATGCCGAGGTCAAGCCGGGTCTGGTGGTCGTTTTCATTTTGAGCAAGTTTTTCCTGAAGCCCGGCAATTTGTCCGCTGTCCGCATTGCCGCTTTGCTCGGCCAGTTCGAGGGCGGTGATGGCGGCGGCGATGTCGCTGTCAGCCCGGAATTCGTCGTTGAGGCCGTCGGCGATCTGGCGGGCCCCCTCCAGGTCATCCTCGGCCAGGGCGCAGCGGAGAATGCCGGCCAGCGCCGGTTTGTTGTCGCCGGCGTGTTGCAGAACCTGGGCATAAGCCGCCTTGGCGGTCTCGACATCGCCGCCGTCAAGGGCGGCTTTGGCGTGTTCCAGAACCTCGTCGACGGGTGATTTGGCGTCACCGGTGACGCGGTCGATGAGGGCCTTGATCTGGCTGGCCGGCACGGCGCCGGTAAAGCCGTCAACGGGCTTGCCGTCACGGAAGACATATACCGCCGGGATCGACTGGATGCGCAGCTGTTGCGCCAGCTCCTGGTTGTCGTCAACGTTGATCTTGACCATGCGGACGATGCCGCCGGCCTCGGTAACGGCTTTTTCCAGCATTGGCCCCAGCTGTTTGCAGGGCTCGCACCAGGGGGCCCAGAAATCGACGATAACCGGCACCTGGGCCGATGGCTCGATGACATCGGCGGCGAAATTCTGGGTATCGCTGTCCTTGATCAGGTTTTGGGCGCTGCCGCCCGCCGCCGCGGCGGCGGAATTCAGGGTAATTTCCATAATTTATTCGGTCCTGCTTCTAATTGCATCCCATAAATGGCCGCTTCCGGCGGATCGCGCAAGGCCCTGGGCAAAAAAAGTCATTGGCGGTTTCGGGCCGGAGCGATGCCCCGAAGGGGAAAATCAATCAGTCCAACTCAACGATATCGGGACGGTGGCCGCAGTGCTGGATAAAGCGCAGCAGATCACCGGCGGAAATGGCCGTCGACGCCGTGTTGGCCAGGGGGTGATAGTTGAGGATATCCTGGCCCATCATCTGCTTGTCGAGAACCACCCGGACCCGCTGGCCGGTATCGTTGATCAGGGCAAAAGGCGTCACCGAGCCGGGCTCGACGCCCAGCACTTCGCGCAACAAATCCGCCTTGCCGAAGGACAAGTGGTTGGAGCCAATGCGGCGGCGCAGGTCCTTCATGTCGATCTGGCGGTCGACGGTGGTGACCACCAGCCACAGCGCCCCCTTTTTGTCCTTGAGGAAGAGGTTTCTGCAGAGCCCGCCCGGCAGCCTGTCGCGCAGGCCTTCATATTCCTTGGCGGTGTGAACGGCAGGGTGCTCGACGGTCGTCGTGCGAATGCCGAGATCGTCGAAGCGGGCATACAGGTCGTCGATGGTGGCGGGCATGACGGCACTTTATCGGGGGGCCGGGGCGGCCTCAAGGCCGGATCTCATAGAGGCAGCCAAGTTGAGGCTTGCAATGCGCCGAACAGGTCTTATTATGCGCGCCTTCATACGGATGCGGGCGTAGCTCAGTGGTAGAGCATCACGTTGCCAACGTGAATGTCGTGAGTTCGAATCTCATCGCCCGCTCCATTTTTCCGATAATTTGTGAAATCAATTTCCTCAACAGCGCCCGCCGAAGCGCGAGCCGTGCTTGCGGTATATTTTTTCAAAGGACCCGTCCTGCCGGGCCGCCGTAACGGCTGCGCGGAGCCTGCCGGCTTGGCCTTGGTGTTTCGATTTGGCGGAAATAAAAAGGTTGGGCTCGATGGTTTCAACAACAACGTAAGGCGCCAGCTTGCCGGTCCATCCGCTGGGAAGACCGGCGCCGAATTTCCGGCTTTGGACATAGGCGTCAAAGACCACGTCGCTGGTAAAGAAACCGTCGATCCGTTCTCGCAGCAGCATGCGGACCAGGGATTTGCTGGTGTTGCTCTGAATGGGCTGAAGGCCGAATTTCGTTGCGAATTTTTTGTAATGGATTCCCTTGGTGACAAAACCGACCGATTTGCCCTTCAGGTCGCTCAGCTTCGAAATGCCGGCCCCAAGGCGCGGCAGGACGACGGTCTGGTGGCAGCCGACGGGACCGAGAGAGACGGCGCCCTTGATAACGCCCCCCGAAATGGTGACATCGGCCTGGCCATTACTGACGGCGCGGATGGCCCGGGGTATGGGCGTAAAGGAATAGTCAAAGGAGAGTCCGGAGTTGAATTCGATGGCCTTGGAGAGGTCATAAAACAGGCCCGATAATGTGCCGTTGGCATCTCGGGCCCCGAAGGGAAAGAAGTCGTAGAGGGCAAACTTAAGGGGCTCGGAGGCCGCCGCGGGAGCGTGCAGCAGTAAGACGAGGCAGGCACTAAGGGCGCCCTTTTTCATCAAACCGGTCATGCCGTCCCATCCTCCCCGGTGGATACAGCCCCATCAGGCAGTGATCAGGGCCATCCGGCCAGCAAGACCGGATAACCCCAAAAGCCTGAAAACTATGAGCACACAGCGGTCTACAGCAGTTTCTTATACGAAAGGATAGTATCTCAAACGCGCCTTTCGGGCGAGTCATCTTCGCTCAATTCAATGTGAGGATTAAGAAGCAGCCGGCAATTGGCCTTATACGTGATAGCGCCCGGCGTCGAAACGCATCAGGTTTTCCGGCTGCCGGTACCATTCGATGGTTTTGGCGACACCCCGCCGGAATCCTTCCGGCCCGCCATGGGCCGGTTCCCAGCCGAGCCGTTCCCGGGCCCGGGCATTGTCAGCCCACAGCCGTTCGACCTCGCTGTCCGGCGGGCGGATGCGCTGGTCCTGGCTGACGATTTCGGCCTCGACGCCGATTACTTCGGCAATCACCTGGGCGGCGGCGCCGATGGAAATCTCGAAATTGGAACCGATGTTGACGACATCGCCAATAATGGCTCCGCCGTCGGTTTCGGCGGCCTTGAGGAAGGCCTCGACCGTGTCGCCGACATAATTGAAATCCCGGGTCGGCGCCACCGAGCCCAGTTCCAGCATTGACTGCCCTGAGAGCAATTGCGTGATGATGGTCGGCAGCACGGCGCGGGCCGATTGGCGCGGCCCGTAGGTGTTGAAGGGACGCAGGATGGCCACCGGCGTTTCGAAAGACCGGTGGAAGCTGAGCGCCAGCTGATCGGCGGCAATCTTGGTTGCCGCATAGGGGGACTGTCCCTGCAAGGGATGGTCTTCGGTAATAGGCACACTTTGGGCGGTACCGTAAACTTCGCTGGTCGACGTGTGGACCAGCCGCGTGACGCCCAGGTCGCGCACCGCCTGGAGGACGTTGAGTGTGCCCTTGATGTTGGTGTCCACATAGGCATCCGGCGAATGATAGGAAAAAGGGATGCCGATCAGAGCCGCCAGATGCAGCACCGTGTCACAGCCCCTGACCGCTTCGCGCACACCGTTGGGGTCGCGGATGTCGCCGGCGAAGACATCAAGGTCACCCAGGATTTCCGCCGGGCTGTCGTCCAGCCAGCCCCGGTGGCCGAAGGAATTGTAATAGACAAAGGCGCGGACCGTATAGCCGGCCCGGACCAGGGCCTCCGTTAGGTGCGAGCCGATAAAGCCGTCGGCGCCGGTGACCAAAATGCGTTTTGCCGCCATAAGTTAAAGCCCGATTCCGTTTCGACTCTTAAATAATCCCCGATGGTTACAGCATAACCGGCGATAGATTACGGTTGCAGCCCTAAAACGACCAGCACCATCATATATAGCACCGCCCCGATGCCGACAACAAAAGCGATGTTGGCAGCCGTGCGCAGGGGATATCGGTGGCGGTCGTGGTTGCGGCGTTCCCGGCTACGGCGTTCCTCACCGCCGATCACCGTCAGGTAGAAATGCCGCCGCAAGAAAGGCAGGCTGACCCGGATGTTGAGCGGCGGCCGGTTTTCGCCGGTATCGAAGGCGGCCCGGTGCAGGGCTTCTTTCTGTTCAGGGTTCAGGGTGTCGAGAATCCAGGGCTCCAGCCGGGCAAACAGCCAATTGGCCTCGACGGTCAGGGTTACCGGATCGACGGGGTCTTGCGGATCGGTTGCCGTTGCCGGGCCGGCCTGTTCGGCGGGGCCGTCGCTGGGTGCCATGATTGCCTGCCTCCGCTTGCATCATAACGGCCAACGGGGGGGAGCAGACAAGCCCCCCCGGTAAATTTTTTATCAGCGTGAAATTGCCGAGGGGCATGAAATCATTTGAAAATTCCTATGCCTGCCTCCAGCTTTAGGATAGCATTCCAACATACCATTGCAGTCTGGACCGGTCCGCAACTACGGGGCAATCCGGAACACAGGGAGGGATAAGATGCCGGACGTCGGTAACGGAGAAAAAACCAAGCTCATCAACCGGGTTGCCTCATTGACCGGAAAAGCCGTCAGGGCTTCAGAGGCGGCTAAAATACGTCAATTCACCCGCCAGTATTTTTACCACGTGCCGCCGGAAGACCTAGCGGGCCGTGATCCCGCCGCCCTCTATGCCGCCGTCCTGGCCCACTGGAAAACAGGCCACACCCGGGGCCACAATAAGTCCAGGGTGCGGGTCTTCAACCCCCGCCAGCGGAAAGACGGCTGGAAAGCGGACATTACCGTTATCGAAATCATTACCGACGACATGCCTTTCCTGGTCGATTCGATAGCCACCGAACTCAACCGCCGGGGCATGACCGTGCATTTGGCCATCCATCCGGTGATCCGCGTCCACCGCTCGAAGACCGGCAGGCTGACCAAAGTTATGGAGCGCGGGAAAACCGACCTCAGCGCCATTGTCGAATCCTACATTTACCTGGAAGTGACGGAACAGCCCGACAGCCGCCACGAGGAAATCAGGGAAGGCGTCAAAGGGGTTCTCCGGGATGTCCGGTCCGCCGTCGAAGATTGGCGCAAGATGCGCCTGGCCATGAGCGCCGTTATCGAAGACCAGGACCTGCTGCCTTCCAACATCCCGGCTTCGGAAGCCTCCGAAGTCGTCGATTTCCTGCAATGGATTCACGACAACCATTTCACCTTCCTCGGCTATCGGGACTACGGCTTCAAGGGCAGCGGCCGGTCGACCAAGGTGACCGTCAACAAGCGGTCCGGGTTGGGCCTGTTGCGCGATGCAAAGCGTACCGTCTTCAGTGAACTCAGAACCCTGCGGTCGATGCCGCCCGAAGTGCGCTCCTTCGTCGAGCGTCCGGACATCCTGCTGGTTTCCAAAACCAATATGCTATCCACCGTGCACCGCCCCGTGCATATGGATATGCTGGGCATCAAACGGTTCGACGACAGAGGTAAGGTGGTCGGGCTGAGGTTGTTCGTCGGCCTCTTTACCTCCGTTGCCTATAGCCTCAGCCCCCGCGATATTCCTCTGCTGCGCCTCAAGCTGCAGAACACCATCGAACGGGCCGGTTTCCCGGCGGCCAGCCACAACGGCAAAGCCCTGGCCCACATCCTGGAAACTTTCCCCCGCGACGAATTGTTCCAGGTTTCAGAAAAACACCTGATGCAGACCGGCCTCGGCATCCTGCACCTGCAGGAACGCCAGCGCGTCGCCCTGTTTATCCGCCGTGACGATTTCGAACGCTTTATCTCGTGCCTGATCTATGTGCCCCGGGACCGTTACACCACCGAACTGCGCCATAAAATGCAGTCCATTCTGGAAACCGCCTTCGACGGCCGGGTGACGGCTCAGTATTCACAGCTGGGCGATTCACCGCTGGCCCGCTTCCACATGATCATCCACACGACGCCCGGAAAAATTCCGCCCTACAAGCCGGCCGTCATCGAACAGCAACTGGTGGAAGCGGCGCGGTCCTGGCAGGACAACCTGAAAGAAGCCATCATCGAAGATAAGGGCGAGTCCGGGGGGCTGGTCCTCTTCGATCGCTACCAGGACGCTTTCCCGCCCGGTTACAGCGACCGCTTCGTCGGTCCGGCGGCCCTTGCCGACATCGACAACATCGAAGACACGCTGGCCTCAGGCGGCATCGGCATGAGCCTGTACCGGCCCGACGGCGGTGAAGACAACCGCATCGGGTTCAAGATTTATCACCCCGAGCGCCCCATCCCGCTTTCCGACATCCTGCCCATGTTGGAGCACATGGGCCTCAAGGTGATGGACGAAATGCCCTTTGCCGTCCGCCCGGCCGATGGTGACGATGAGGGCCGTCTGGTCATGATCCATGATTTCGGGCTGCAGACCCGGGACGGGTCCGCCGTCGACTTGAAGGCGGTGGCCGTTAACTTCCAGGACGCTTTCCGCCGCGTCTGGTTTGGCGACATGGAAAGCGACGGCTTTAACGGATTGGTGCTGGGGGCCGGCCTCGACTGGCGGCAGGTTTCCATCCTCCGCGCTTACAGCAAATACCTGCGCCAGGCGGGCATTGCCTTCTCCCAGGCCTATATGGAACAGACCCTGGCCAACAACCCGGGCCTCGCCTGCACCATCGTCAACCTGTTCCAGGCCCGCTTCAACCCGGCCAAGACCCGCACCTCGAAAGGCGCCGCCGGCATACACCGGGCCGCCCTCGACGTCGGCCTGGAAGATGTGGCCAGCGCCGACGAAGACCGCATCCTCCGGCGCTTTATCAATCTGGTCGAACAAACCCGGCGCACTAATTTCTATCAGCCTGACGGCGACGGCAACATCAAGCCGTACATCTCGTTCAAGCTGGACAGCCAGAAGCTCGATGATCTGCCCCTGCCCCGGCCCATGGTCGAGATTTTCGTCTACAGTCCGCGCGTCGAAGGCGTGCATTTACGGTTCGGTAGTGTGGCCCGCGGCGGCTTGCGCTGGTCCGACCGGCGGGAGGACTTCCGCACCGAAATCCTCGGACTGGTCAAAGCCCAGCAGGTCAAGAACGCGGTTATCGTGCCGGTCGGCTCGAAGGGCGGTTTCGTCGTCAAGCGGCCGCCCACCGAAGGCGGCCGTGAGGCTTTCCTGGAAGAAGGCATCGCGTGCTACAAGACCTTCATTTCCGGCCTGCTTGACCTTACCGACAACCTCAAGGGCAACCGCGTGGTGCCGCCCGCCGATGTGGTGCGCCACGACGGGGACGACCCCTATCTGGTGGTTGCCGCCGACAAGGGCACGGCGACATTTTCCGACATTGCCAACGGCATTTCCGAAGACTACGGCTTCTGGCTGGGCGATGCCTTTGCCAGCGGCGGCAGCGTCGGTTACGACCACAAGAAGATGGGCATCACCGCCAAGGGCGGCTGGGAATCGGTAAAACGCCACTTCCGGGAAACCGGCACCGATATCCAGAACGAAGACTTCACCGTGGTCGGCGTCGGCGACATGTCCGGCGACGTTTTCGGCAACGGTATGCTGTTGAGCCGTCACATCAAGCTGGTCGCCGCCTTCAACCACCTGCACATCTTTGTTGATCCGGATCCGGACCCGGCGAAAAGCTTTGCCGAACGCAAACGCCTGTTCAAACTGCCCCGGTCCAACTGGGCCGATTACGATAAAAAAGTTCTCTCCAAAGGCGCCGCCATTTTCGACCGCTCCGCCAAATCGCTTAAGCTGACGCCGGAAATCAAGCGCCGCTTCGCCATCATCAAGGACACCGTGACGCCCACCGAACTGATGCGGGCCGTGTTGACGGCCAGCGTCGATCTGCTGTGGTTCGGCGGTATCGGCTCTTATATCAAGTCGACCTCCGAAACCCATGCCGACGCCGGCGACCGGGCCAACGACGCCATCCGCGTCAATGCCCCGGACCTGCGCTGCCGGGTGGTCGGCGAAGGCGCCAACCTCGGCGTTACCCAGCGGGCCCGCATCGAGTTCGCCTTGGGCGGCGGCCGCATCAATACCGATTCCATCGACAATTCGGCGGGCGTCGATTGTTCGGACCACGAGGTCAACATCAAGATCCTGCTCGATCAGGTGGCGGCCACCGGCAAACTGGCCCGCAAACAGCGCAACAAGATGCTGGCCGACATGACCAATGAGGTCTCGGACCTGGTGTTGCGCGACAACTACCTGCAAACCCAGGCCATGACCCTGATCCAGTCCTCGGCGGCGGCGGCCATCGACAACCAGATCCGCCTCATCCGCATGCTGGAGCGCACCGGGCGGCTCAACCGCGAGGTTGAATTCCTGCCCGACGACGAAACCCTGGAAGAACGCATCACCACCGGCAAGTTCCTGACCCGCCCGGAAATCGCCATCCTCATGTCTTATGCCAAAATCTGGCTTTATGACGAACTGCTGCAATCGACCTTGCCGGATGATGCTTACCTGACGGTGGAGTTGAACACCTATTTCCCGACCCTGATCCAGCAGAAACTGCGCCCGGCCATTGGCAAACACCGCCTGAAGCGCGAGATCATCGCCACCCGGGCCACCAATGAGCTGATCAACCGCGCCGGCGGCACCTTCGTCACCCAGCTGATGGAAAAGACCGGCATGCTGCCCAGCGACATCGCCCGGGCCTTCGACATCACGCGGCTGGTTTACGGCCTCGACGAGTTGTGGGACGGCATTGAGGCGCTGGACAACAAAATTCCGGCCTCCTTGCAGACCGCCATGTTGCAGGAAATCAACCGGCTTATCGAACGGGCCACCGTCTGGCTGCTTCGCAACGGCGCCCACCCCATGGACATCGGCAAACACGTCAAGGAATTCAGCGGCGGCATCGCCACCCTGATCCGCGACCTGGACAAGGCCCTGCCGGAACACTATGCCGACGACCTGAAGCAACGCGCCCAGCCCTATATCGCCCAAGGCGTGCCGGAAGCACTGGCCGTGCGCATCGCCGGCCTGGTCAATATGGTTTCGGGCTGCGACATCGTGCGCCTGGCGGCCAGCCGCAAACTCGACGTCAAAGCCGCCGCCCGCCTGTTCTTCTCCATCGGCACCCGGTTCCATCTGGGCCGGCTGCGGGCGTCCTGCGAAAACCTGGAGGCGGAAAGCCACTGGCAGAAACTGGCCGTCGCCGCCCTTATCGAGGAACTCTACGGGCATCAACTGGCCCTCACCTCGCAGGTTCTCGATTACGCCGGGACTAAGGCAAACGCGGAGAAAGCCATTGGCATCTGGGCGGAGAAAAACCGGGTCGCCGTGGAGCGCGCCGAGACCTTGCTCAATGAACTATGGAGCGGCGAGATCGACGATTTCTCGATGATCGCCGTTGCCAGCCGCCAGATCCGGGCCCTCACCGAATCGCAGAAGGAATGATGTTTACTGGAGCTTGATCCCAACCCAACCGCGCCTGGGATAATGGAGCGAAGCGACTAGCGAGCATAGCCGAGCGCAGCCTGTCCGGCGCCTGAGGACAATTCAATAAAGAGTTGCTTGAGGACAATAAATTTGACCCCTTCCAACAAACGCGGTCTGCTGGCCTGGTGCCTCTATGACTGGGCCAACTCCGCCTTTCCGACGGTGATCACCACCTTCGTTTTCGCCGCCTACTTTACCAAGGCGGTGGCCGCCGACGCCGTAGCGGGCACCGAACTTTGGGGCTACGCCATGAGCCTTTCCGCTCTTTGTGTGGCGCTGCTCAGCCCCGTCTTCGGCGCCGTCGCCGACCATGCCGGACGGCGCAAGCCGTGGATCGCTTTTTTCACCCTGATCTGTATCGGCGCCTCGATGATGCTTTTTGGCACCCGGCCCCAGCCGTCGGACATCCTGTGGGCGCTGCTCTGGGTGGCCATCGCCAACTTCGGTTTTGAGACGGCCATGGTTTTCTATAACGCCATGCTGCCGGACATAGTCGTCCATTCCCGCCTGGGGCGGCTGTCGGGCTGGGGCTGGGGGCTCGGCTACTTGGGCGGCCTGGCCTGTCTGGTTGTTGCCCTGGTTTTCTTCGTGCAGCCGGAAACGCCGCTGTTCGGGCTGGACAAGGAGACCGCCCAACACGTGCGGGCGACCGGCCCCCTGGTCGCCGCCTGGATGGCGCTGTTTGCCCTGCCGCTGTTTTTGTGGACGCCGGACACGCCCCGCCGGGATTTGAGCCTGGCGCAAGCGACCCGCCGGGGCCTCGCGACGCTGGCCGATACGCTGCGCAACATCCGTCAATATAGGGACATCGTGCGCTTCCTCATCGCCCGCATGATCTATACGGACGGCTTGAACACGCTGTTTGCCTTCGGCGGCATTTACGCCGCTGGCACCTTCGGCATGTCCTTTGAGGACCTCATCATCTTCGGCATCGGCATGAATGTGACGGCGGGCCTGGGCGCGGCGCTGTTCGCCTGGGTCGACGACCGCATCGGCCCCAAAAGGACCATTATCATTTCGGTGGCCGCCCTCATTGTCCTGGGTGCCATTATCCTGGTCATCCAGTCGGTGACGCTGTTCTGGGTGGTCGGGTTGAGCCTCGGCATCTTCGTCGGCCCGGCCCAGGCGGCCAGCCGCTCAATGATGGCCCACATGGCGCCGCCCGACCTGCGGACGGAAATGTTCGGGCTCTATGCGCTGTCGGGCAAAGCCACCGCCTTCCTCGGCCCGGCGCTGCTGGGCTTCGTCGCCGCCACCTTCGACAGCCAGCGGGCCGGCATGGCCACCATCGTCGTTTTCTTCGCCGTCGGCCTGGGGCTGCTCCTCACCGTGCCGGAAGCGGAACGGTGAGCCTGTCCGGTTGAACTGGAGCGGGGAATAGGCCAGTATCGGGCCGATTCATCATTACCGGGACACACCATGACCTTTCCGGACCAAAAATTCACCGACGCCGCGGCCTATGCGGACGCCTATTTCGCCCAGGTATCCGCCGCTGCCGCCACCGTCGACCGGGCCAAAGTAGAAGCCGCCGCCGCCATCCTCACTGTCGCCTACGCCACCGGCCAGACGGTCTATGTCTGCGGCAACGGCGGCTCGGCGGCCATCGCCAACCACCTGGTCTGCGACCACTGCAAGGGGGTCGCCACCGACACCCCCCTGATGCCCCGCGTCGTCTCGCTGTCGACCAATATCGAAGTCATTACCGCCATCGCCAACGACATCAGCTATGACGAGGTCTTCGCCCACCAGCTGAAATACTTAGGCACCGAGGGCGATATCCTGGTCACCGTCAGCTCGTCGGGGGATTCGGAAAACGTCGTGCGCGCCGCCACCTGGGCCAAGGACAACGGCCTCACCGTCATTTCCCTAACCGGCTTCGAAGGCGGACGCTCCGGCAGCCTCGCCGACATCCACCTGCACGTCGATGCCGACAACTACGGCGTCGCCGAAGACGTCCACCAATCACTGATGCATATCCTGGCCCAGTACATCCGCCAGGCGCATATGGAAGAGGCGACCATTTCCGGGCGGAAGTTCTAAAGCCTGCTTATCCCACATGCCGTTGGGTTAGGGTTGAGTTCCCTAGCGTATTCCAAGTACGGTAGGGTTGGGGTCAAGCTCCCGTAAATCAGTGCCTGAAATGCCGCATACCGGTGAAGACCATGGCCAGGCCGGCCTCGTCGGCGGCGGCAATGACTTCTTCGTCGCGGATCGAACCGCCCGGCTGGATGACCGCCGTGGCCCCCGCTTCGACCGCTGCCAGCAGGCCGTCGGCAAAGGGGAAAAAGGCGTCCGAGGCGACCACCGAGCCGATCGCCCAGCTTTCCGCGTCACCCGCCACCCGGGCCGCGTCGGCGGCTTTCCAGGCAGCGATGCGCGATGAATTGACGCGGCTCATCTGGCCGGCGCCAACACCCATGGTGGCACCGTTTTTGACGTAGATGATGGCGTTCGATTTAACGTGCTTGCAGACCGTGAAGCCGAATTTGAGGTCGGCCAGCTCCTGATCGCTTGGTGATCTTTTGGTGACCACTTTCAGGCCATCTAAAAGACGGTTGTCGCGGCCCTGTAACAGGTAGCCGCCGGAGAGAGCCCGCACCATCATGCCGTCGGCTTCCGGGTCCGGCATGCCGCCGGTTTCCAACACGCGGAGGTTCTTTTTGGCGGCCAGGATCTGCTTGGCGGCGTCTTCGATCTCGGGTGCAATGACCACCTCGGCAAACAATTTGGCAATTTCCTCAGCCGTCGCCGCGTCGAGCGTCCGGTTGACGGCGACGATGCCGCCGAAGGCGCTTTCCGTATCGCAGGCCAGCGCCTTTTGGTAGGCCTCGACCAGACTGGGCGCGGTGGCGACGCCGCAGGGGTTGGCGTGCTTGATGATGGCACACGCCGTTTCCGGGAATTCGGCGACCAGCTCAAAGGCGGCGTCGGTGTCGTTGAGGTTGTTGTAGCTGAGTTCCTTGCCCTGCACCTGGGCGGCGGTGGCGACCCCGGGGCGCTGTTCGCCGGTGACATAGAAGGCGGCGTCCTGGTGCGGGTTCTCGCCGTAGCGCATGGTCTGTTTGAGTTGACCGGCGAAGACGGCGCGGGCCGGGAAGGTCTCGCCCACCTGGGCGGCGAACCACTGGCTGATGGCGGCGTCATAGCTGCCGGTGCGGCCATAGGCCTTGGCCGCCAGTTGCCTGCGGAAGTCATCCGTCGTGGCGCCGTCGCCTGCTGTCATCTCGTCCATGACCCGGCCATAGTCGTCCGGGTCGACGACGACTGTAACGAAGGCATGGTTCTTGGAGGCAGCGCGGATCATGGCCGGACCGCCGATGTCGATGTTCTCGATGCAGGCATCGAAATCGCCGCCGCCGGCCACCGTTTCCTCGAACGGATAGAGGTTGACGGCGAGTAAGTCGATGGGGGCGATGTTGTGCTCTTTCATCGCAGCCTCATGGTCGGCATTGCCGCGCACCGCCAACAGGCCGCCGTGAATGGCCGGTTGCAGGGTCTTCACCCGGCCGTCCATAATTTCCGGGAAACCGGTGTGTTCGGAGACCTCGGTGACCGGCACGCCGGCCTCGCTCAAGGCTTTGGCGGAACCGCCGGTGGACAGGATTTCGACGCCTTGGGAGCTGAGGAATTTTCCGAACTCGACCAGTCCGGTTTTGTCGGAAACGGAGATCAGAGCGCGGCGGATTTTGGCGGTCATGGTAGGCGGACTCCGGCAATCGGTTGACGTATCGGGTTCTGTTTTTGGAAGCTGGCCGGCTTTAACTTTTTAGTGTTTGGCGGTGCCAGCCCGCTCCCCCACCCGGCCACCCAGGACATTGTACGCTTGGGGTGGCCGGGTGGGGGAGCGGGCCGGAACCGGGTCCGAAAGAACGGAACAAATTCTGTTCCGTTCTTTAGACCCTGAAGGCCGGAAAGGCAACAGCCCGCGTGGGGTTTTTGGGGGTTATTTAAGCGGCCCCGGTATCGTCGCCGTATTCGGGGACCAGGGTGCCGAGAATGAGGCCCATGGTCTCAGAGTCGGCGCTGTGGCAGGCGTCGGCCAGCCGGTCGATGGCATCGGTCAGGTCGGCCAGATCGACGCCTCGGGGAGCGGCCAAAAGAATACCGTCCTGGCCGGTCGGTACCGGCGGTTCGGCCCCATGGAAAATTTCCTCGAACAGTTTCTCGCCGGGGCGGCTACCGGTAATTTCGATCTTGATGTCGATATCCGGTTCTTTCCCGGCCAGACGGATCATCTGCTGCGCCAAGTCGAGGATGCGCACCGGCTCACCCATGTCGAGGACGAATATCTTGCCGTCCTGTTGATGACCG
>JADHTD010000008.1 GCA_016776525.1 Rhodospirillales bacterium | reverse complement strand
CACGGAAGAATGACTGGACCTGGTCCGCTGATTGTATCAGCACCTGGCTTTCACCATAGCCATCCCATGGGGCGTCACGAACGACGATTTTTTCTGTTTCAAGGGTAATGGTGAAAGCCAGGTGCTGATACAATCAGCGGAACAGGCCCAGTCATTCTTCCGTGAACAAGCTCCATTTTCACCTGGTTATGGAATGCATGAACCAGATCCTACCTATCAATTGCCCAGAAACGGATGACTTGGTGCGTTATGCAAGCATCAAGTGATATTTGAATGACTGAGAAAATTTTGGCTAAACGAAAAATTCGTTTTTCAGTGCACATAACGGCCATATTTCTTGTTATGTGTTTTACCGGTTTATTGTTCGAGGTTGGCGCGCGCATCGCCTATCAATACCAGGATGCATTAAGCGGCCTTACCTTTTTGAACAAATTGTCTGGTCATTCCGTTGCCCTTGATCCATTTGAGGTTCTCTCCACTAAATGGGGCGGGCACTGGATATTACGTCCTGGATATACTGCCAAGCCAGCCACCGCAACAAACACCTCCATGTGGGAAAACGTTCGAATCAATAGCCTTGGTTTCAAAGGTCCGGAAATAAAAAACAAACAGTCTAGCACGCGGATTCTTGCTCTTGGAGACTCAACAACCTTCGGATTACACCATATTGATTATCCACGGATTATGGAGGAATCACTTAAAATATCCGGTCTTAATATTGAAGTTATCAACGGTGGCGTTGAGGGATACTCCACAAGAAATATTAAATATGAAATGAAACGATATATTCAGCTCAAGCCGGATATCATTCTCTTGTATATAGGATGGAACGACCTCTACTCTCCCAGGGGATGGCTTGACGAGGCTGAAGACAAGCTTAGGTTGCTTTGGCTCAATAGAAATATTTTAAGAAGCATCAACCGTATATTTCTTGGTTAACATACTTACGCAATAAAGGAAAATGAAAAACTTTTAAATCCTGATGCCGCCGCCAAAGAATTAATGTGGCTTAAGGGCTATTCCCCTCCCTTTTTGAAGCAAATTGAGAAAATTATTGATGGCTTCGAAGCCATAGGCAGTAGGGTTTACTTGGTTACCCTACCCGGACTATTCAGCACCAAAGAAAAACCTTCTCTCAAGGCACTGAAAATTGGACATCTTCCAACCTTTACGGAAAACCCCTATGTATTAGCAACGATTACAGAAAAGTTTAATCAAACTCTTCGTGCCCTCTCCTTACAACGCAACCTTGGACTTATAGACCTTGAAAAATGGGGAATGATCAATCTTCACCCTAAAGATCAATATTTCACAGACTCGGTTCATTTGAATGCCAAGGGGTTAGAAAAAATTGGTGCGTTTTTAGCGGATAAACTAAAACCAATTATCCGTTCTCATTACTGAACAGTCTCCACATCCCCGCCCATCTGCTTCCAGGCGTTGATCCCGCCAACGATATGAAAGATATCTGAATAGCCTTGCTCACGGGCGAGGGCTACGGCCAGTGCTGAGCGTTCTCCATAGGCGCAATAGAAAATTATTCTTTTATCGGCATTGGCTTCATAATGAAGCATGCCTCCGGCGCGCAAGTTCTTTTCAAGGGAACCATAGGGAATTTGTACTGACTTTGGAATTACCCCGTTCTTTCCCCGCTCCCCGTCTTCACGTAGATCAACTAGCAGCGTTCCGGAAGCCTTGATCTCAGAAGCGGCCTCTTCTGCCGTCAGGGACCATTGATCGAATTCGCCGTCTTGTTGCTGCAAACCAATGACCTGATTGGCCGGTACGGCAACATCCATCATTTTCGGATTGGGCAAGCCCAGGTTGTTCATCAGGTCTATATATTTGTCAACCGACGAAACCTGAAGCCTCGGGTTAAAGGCTCTCTCTTCAGCAATAGTACTGACCGTGTCACCCTTATAGTCATGCCCGGGGTAGACAAGGGTTTCATCCGGAAGGGTCAGTAATTTACCAAACAAGGAATCATATTGGTCCCTGGCATTGCCGTTTTGGAAATCAGTTCTTCCCGTTCCCCGAATAAGCAGGGTATCGCCGGTAAAGACCCTGTCTGCCATCAGGAAGCAATAGGAATCATCCGTATGCCCCGGCGTATAGATGGCTTTTAAGGAAACACCCTCGATACTGATCTCGTCGCCATCACTAATACGCATGGAAACCGTGTCGACGCTGCTATGATCGCCCATGACCGTGATGCATTTTGTTTCATCACGCAGTTTACCAAGGGCTGTAATGTGATCAGCATGAAGGTGCGTATCGACGGCTTTAATCAGCCTCAGGTTATATTCCTTCAAAAGCCGCAAATAATGATCGACTCTTTCCAGAACCGGATCGATGAGAAGCGCTTCGCCCCCATGCTTGCCCGCCAGAAGATAGGTATAGGTACTGGACTCACGGTCAAATAATTGCCGAAAAATCATGGATATCTCTCCGACACGTAAAACTTCATGAAAAGATAGAACTCAACTAATCCAGACCGGTTGGTTTTGGCCCGCCGGTGGCCCAGTCCAAGAGTTCCACGGTATGGAAAACCGGAAGATTTGAGCCGCTTTCCAACTGTATAATGCACCCGATATTGCCGGCCGCAATGACGTCGCAACCGGTCGCTTCCAGATGATTGGTTTTTCGGTCACGCAGTTTATTTGCAAGCATCTGCTGAAGAATATTATAGGTGCCGGCCGACCCGCAACACAGGTGCCCCTCAGCCGGCAATCGCACCGGGAATCCTATTGATTCTAAAAGTTCTTTAGGTGCTTCGTGGATGCCTTGGCCATGTTGCAAGGAACAGGCGGAATGATAGGCAACCGACGGCAGTGTATCGGCTATGCGTTTTTCCAATTCCAATTCCCCAAGCACTTCCGTGACATCACGGGTCAGCGCGGAAATGCCGGATGCCCGTTCCGACCAATTGGGATCATCCTTCAGCAAATACCCATAATCCTTAACCATGGTTCCACAGCCGGAAGCATTGATAACGACAGCATCAAGCCCATCCGGGCCGGCTGCCGAGAGCCAGGAGTCGATGTTCTTTCTGGCATTATTTAGGGCTTCGTCTTCCTGTCCCATATGATGGACAAGGGCACCGCAGCATATCTCACCCTGGGCGATAATCACCTCACAGCCATGACGGGTCAGAAGTCTCACCGTCGCTTCATTGATGATAGGCCGCAATGCCTTTTGGGCACATCCCATCATCAGGACGACTCGTTTCTTCCGCTCTCCTTCGGCCTTGAAGACCTGTGGCCGGTCAACATCCGATGGCGCCGGAACCGATTTGGGTGCCAATGCCAGAAGCGACCGAAGGCGGTTTGGCAGAACGCCTGCGAACGGGCGGGCCATACTGGACATAATCAGGGAAAGCCTGAAGAGATTGGCCCTCGGCAAAACCAAGGCCAATCCCCACCGGAACAGTCTCTCTACCAATAGCCGCTGATAGGTTTCCTGTATGTGTACCCTGGCGGAATCAACCAAATGCATATAATCGACACCGGATGGACATGTGGTTTTACAGGACAAGCAACTCAGGCACCGGTCGATATGCGTAACCACTTTAGCCGAAGGCGATGTACCTTTTTCCAGCATATTCTTGATCAGATAAATCCGGCCTCTCGGACTATCGAGTTCATCGCCCAACAAAACATATGTCGGGCAGGTTGCCGTACAGAAGCCGCAATGAACGCATTTCCGGAGGATATCGTCCGCTATCTGAATGCCGGGCTTGGCAAGTTGTTCCGGGGAAAAGACGGTACGCATCGTGCCAATTCGTCCCCTATCGCCCGGCGACCATACGGCCGGGATTGAGGATGCGGTGCGGGTCGAATGCATCCTTAATTCTCCCGGACAGCTGATCGAGGGGTTCCGGTTGCGGGTGGAACACGGGAACCGATGAACGCACCTGATCGGCTGCTTTAATCAACGTCGCGTGGCCGCCCTGGCTCATGGTGCCACGGATAATTTTGTTCGCGGCATCCGTTTGAGGCTTGATGGAAAGCCAAATCAAACCCCCGCCCCAATCAAAGAATACGGCTCCATCAACTTTGTCGAGAACAGCCCGTACTATTCCGGCCCCTTCCGCCGGTGGCACGGACAGCCGCCAGACCTGATGATCGCCTTTGTCCGGCAAAAGCGCAGCATCACGGATTTCCGACCACAGGGTTTTTGAATTTTGAGTGTGAAGTTCTTCCACCTCGCCCGTACCCTGAAAAATGTCCCGCAAGGCCTGACAGCGGAAATCAACAGACGGACCGGGGCCTTCAACCCGGATCGCGGTTATGGCGGCATTGGCGTCGGTCACATAATCGACTTTTGATTCTTTTGCCGCCCGTTCCGGCAAGTGCGCCGCCCCGGACACTTCATAGGGGCTGCCGAGGGCTTCGGACATAACCCGCATGGCCGTATTGTTATCAAGGCCAAGGACCAAAACCGTGCGTGATTTTTCCGGTGCCGGGATAACCTTGAAGGTTACCTCCGTCATCACCGCCAACGTCCCATAGGAACCGGCAATCAGTTTCGACAAATCAAACCCGGTGACGTTCTTGACCACCCGGCCACCGGATTTAAAGCTTTCGCCGCGGCCGCTGACGGCGTGGAACCCCAAAATATGGTCCCGGGCTGACCCTATATTGATACGCCTTGGTCCGGTCAGGTTGCTGATAAAAACGCCGCCGATTGACCCTTGGGTCGCAGAGCCATCCCCAAGTAAGAGCGCCGAATAGTTGATGGGTTCAAAAGCAAGATGTTGGTTTTGTTCCGACAAGGCCGCTTCAATTTCCGCTAAGGGGGTGCCGGCCAGCGCCGACATGACCAGTTCCTTCGGCTCATAAAGCTGGATGCCCGACATCCGGGACAGGTCAAGCCGGGCTGCCGTTTCCATCGGACGGCCAAGCCCCCGCTTGCTTGCCGTCCCGCAAATTTCCAGACTGGACTGGCTGGACAGCGCCCATTGGGTGGCTTCGACTACCTGCGTTTCGTTATCGGGCCTTAGTGTTTCCATTATCAGAACCTGGGAATATCCGGGAAACGCAGGGCGCCATCATGAACATGCACCCGGCCAAGTTCGGCACACCGGTGAAGTGTCGGATAGACCTTGCCGGGATTGAGGTTTCCACCCGGATCAAAGGCGCATTTGACCCTTTGCTGTTGTTTCAGGTCTTCTTCGTCAAACATCTCCGACATCAGATCCCGCTTCTCGACGCCAACGCCGTGTTCACCGGTCAGCACGCCCCCGACCTCGACACAGAGCTTGAGAATCTCAGAACCAAATTCCTCGGTTTTTTCCAACTCACCCGGAATATTGGCATCATAAAGGATCAGCGGATGCAGGTTGCCGTCACCGGCGTGGAACACATTGGCGACACGCAACCCGTAATGCTGCGACAATTCGGAGATTCTTTTTAACACTTCGGGCAGACGGTGCCGGGGAATGGTGCCGTCCATGCAGTAATAATCCGGTGTGATGCGGCCAACCGACGGGAAAGCAGCCATACGGCCGGCCCAGAATTGCTGCCGTTCTTTTTCCGACTGGCTGATTTTGATGCTGACGGCACCGCTTTTCTTGGCGATCTCATCGACACGGCCGATCAGGTAATCAACTTCCACTTCCGGGCCGTCGAGTTCGACGATCAGCAACGATTCAACATCCAGGGGATAGCCGGAATTGACAAAGCCTTCCATGGCCTCAATGGCCAGCTTATCCATCATTTCCATACCGCCGGGGATAATTCCCGCCCCGATGATCTCCGACACGCAATCGCCGCCGGCTTCATTCGACGGGAACCCGATCAGCAGGGCGCGGGCGGTGGCGGGCTTTTGCAGGATGCGCACGGTTACCTCGGTAATGACCCCCAGCAACCCCTCAGACCCCGTTATCAGCCCCAGCAGGTCATAGCCTTCCGATTCCAGGTGCTTACCGCCGAGTTCGACGGTCTCGCCGTTCATCAGCACCAATTTCACGCCCAAGACATTATTGGTGGTCAGCCCGTATTTAAGGCAATGCATGCCGCCCGCGTTTTCCGCCACGTTACCGCCGATGGAGCACGCAATACGGCTGGAAGGATCCGGGGCGTAATAAAAATTCCTGATTTCGACGGCGTCGGTTATGGCCTTGTTGGTAACGCCCGGTTGGGTCACCACACAGCGGTTTTCATAATCGATTTCCAGGATGTTGTTAAACTTACCCAGTCCCAGGGTAATGGCGTCGGCTAATGGAAGCGCCCCGCCCGACAGCGATGTTCCGGCCCCACGGGGAACGATCTTGACCCCCGTTTCGTGGCAATACTTGAGGATTTCGGAGACCTGCCCGGTGTTTTCGGGGAGAACGACAATCAAGGGAAGCTGCTGATAGGCCGTCAGGCCGTCACATTCATAGGCCCTGAGTTCATCCTCCTCGGAGATGACGCCTTCTCCGGGGACAATGTCCTGCATTTTTCGGATGATTTCGGAACGCCGGGCAAGGATATCGGCGTCCGGTTCGGGCATCTTCATGACGGTTCTCGTTGTCTCCCTGAACAGACGCCTAGTTTACGGCACGGAACGGCTTTTCGCATGTTTTTATCTGAAGGCTATTTCTATATTCGGTAACGCCCACAGCACCCCGTACATTATTGAAATAAAACGAATTCAACAATTTTAAAAACTTATTCTTAACGATTGGGCCTTCATTATTGATTCCCAAGGATGTTTTTATTGGTTTCATCTTGACAGATGTCGGGTGAATCGACATTTTTCCTGCTCGTGGACGCGCTTTTGAAGGCAAGGTCCGGCAAGAAAAATCAGAAACTGTAAATAGAACGCTCGACCATGCTTACCTTGGTGCTCAGAGGATTTCTGGCTTTCGTATTCTTAGCTGCATCGGCATTCCTGTCGGCGCGCTTCGTGCTTGATTGGCCGTTGGAACTTTCCGGCGACGAACCGGTTGAGACGGCTTCCGCCCCCACTTTATCCATCGCCCCCATTTCGCTGGGCAACCCGGCGGCGGCAAAAGCGGTGCTGCATACCCAACCGCCGTCTTCTCCGTTCGACCCCCCCGTTATTTTCCGGACCTATGAGGAAACCATTCGGGCCGGTCGGGGCGATACCTTATCCGGCATGTTGACCGACCTCGGCATCGATGCGGAAGATATACGGGCATCCATCCAGGCCCTCAGCAAAGTCTATCGTCCGCGCGACATCAAACAGGGCCAGGAAATCTCGGTAACATTCCTGCCCAATGAAAATCTATTCAATGCAGGAACCTTCCTGGGCTTCTCCATCGAGCGGGATTTCACCAAGCGGATCGTCGTCAGCAAAAACGACGACGGTTCCTTTTCGTCCAAACAGGTTACCCTGGACCTCAACCGCACCCTGGTCCGTTCCGAGGGACAGATTAAAAACAGCCTCTATGTGTCCGGCCGCAAGGCGGGCATTCCAGCAGCCGTCCTGGTCGAACTGATCCGCGCCTATTCCTGGGACGTGGATTTCCAGCGGGACATCCGGACCGGTGACAAATTCCAGGTGATGTTCGAACGCTACATGACCGAGGAAGGGGAAGAAGCTTACAACGGCAACATCCTTTTTGCCGCGCTGACCCTTAGCGGCACACGCAATGCCATCTACCTTCACAAACTGAAGGACGGCAATACGGATTACTTCAACGAAAAAGGCCAGAGCGCCCGCAAGGCCCTGATGCGCACGCCGATCGACGGCGCCCGCCTGTCGTCGGGGTATGGGCGGCGCAAACATCCCATCCTCGGCTATACCCGGATGCACCGGGGCGTCGATTTTGCCGCCCCCCGCGGCACGCCCATTTACGCCGCCGGTAACGGCTCCATTACCTATGCCGGATGGAAGGGTGGCTACGGTAAGTATATCCGTATCCGCCACAACGGCGAATATTCCACCGCCTATGCCCACATGCGCCGCTTCGCCAAGGGTATGGGAACCGGCCGCCGCGTCCGCCAGGGCCAGATCATCGGCTATGTGGGCACCACCGGGCGGTCGACCGGACCGCACCTGCATTACGAGATTATGCGGGGCGGCCGCCAGACCAATCCGCTTCGCGTTAAGATGCCGTCGGGCCGCAAACTGAAGGGCAAGGCGCTGGAAACCTTTATGGCGACGCTGACGCAAACCGACCGGCTCTATTCTTCCCTGCCCGTCGAATTCAAGGTTGCCGACAAGTAACCCGCCTCATCCTTCAATCTCTCTCTCGTTTGCGGAACTTCCCCTGCCCGGCGGGGCGCGTTAAGCTTCCCGGCAATCGTTACCTGTGAAACATCGCCGGGATTGATAGCCGCCCATGATCCCCTTTCGCACCTCCGCCCCGACCACCGCCTCGCCGGTCGTTACCATGGGCCTGATCGTCGCCAACATCGCCGTCTATTTCTACCAGATGGGCTTGGCCGGACCGGCGGCGAACCTGTTCATCTATACCTTCGCCCTGGTCCCGGCGGTCTACAGCCACCCGCAGGCGGCGCTCGATGCCGGGCTCGACCCGGACAGCTACCTGCCGCTGATCACCAACACCTTCATGCACGGCGGCCCGCTGCATCTTATTTTCAACATGTGGACCCTGTGGCTGTTCGGCGGTCCCCTGGAAAGCCGTCTGGGCCGCGTCGGCTTTATCCTCTTCTACCTGTTCTGCGGGGCGCTGGGCAGCCTCGGCCACCTGGCCTTCAACCTGGACTCGACGATCCCCGCCCTGGGGGCATCCGGCGCCATCGCCGGGGTCCTGGGGGGCTATGCCTGGCTCTTTCCCAAGGCCAGGATTTCCATCGTCCAGCCGATCTTTTTCTTCCCCCTGATCTTCCAGCTGCCCGCCCTGGTGTACACGGCGGTGTGGTTCGGCTTGCAGATTTTCCAGGGCGTCATCGAGTTCGCCAACCGCACCGGTGAACAGGCCGGCGGCATCGCCTGGTGGGCCCATATCGGCGGTTTTGCCGCAGGCCTCCTGCTGGTCCGTTTCTACGCCAAGCGCCACCCGGCCTCGTAGTTAAGTTTTCATAATATTACACTTTCAAAATACCGCTCCTTTTTTTAATAATTTGAAATATTCTGGTGCAGCGGTCTTTGTCGCCGTTCGTAAATATTCTGGAGGCGGCTTAGGCAAAGACGCTTGACGGTGGGGGCTTCGAACAGGTCAACTACGGTCAAAGAAATTAAGGTGCCCAGGCATGGCCTATCAATCGCTGCGGGATTTCATCGACCGGCTGGAACAGGACGGCTTGCTGGTGCGCGTCACCGAGCCGGTGTCGCCCTACCTGGAGATGACGGAAATCCAGACCCGGCTGCTGGCCGAGGGCGGACCGGCGGTAGTGTTCGAAAACGTCACCGGTCCCGACGGCAAGGCGCTTGAGATGCCGGTGCTGGTCAACCTGTTCGGTACCGTCGAGCGGGTCGCCCGGGGCATGAACCGGGAGCCCGGCCAATTGCGCGACGTCGGTGAAACGCTGGCCTTCCTGCGCCAGCCGGAACCGCCCGGCGGCTGGCGGGAGGCACTGGACATGCTGCCCCTGCTGAAAACCGTCATGTCGATGAAACCGAAATCGGTCAGCAAGGCTCCCTGCCAGGAGGTGGTGCTGACCGGCGACGACATCGACCTCAATCAACTGCCCATCCAGACCTGTTGGCCGGGGGAACCGGCGCCGCTGATCACCTGGCCGTTGGTGGTGACAGAGGGTCCGGATGCGGACCGGGACGACGGCGACAAGCGCGACAGCTTTAACCTCGGCATCTACCGCATGCAGGTGACGGGGCCGAAAACGACCCTGATGCGCTGGCTCAAACACCGGGGCGGCGCCCAGCAGTTCGCCCGCTGGAAGGCCGCCCGCACCGATCCCATGCCGGTGGCCGCCGTCATCGGCGCCGATCCGGGGACCATTATCGCCGCAGTCACGCCGGTGCCCGATACCCTGTCGGAATATCAGTTCGCGGGGCTGCTCAGGGGTGAAAAAGTCGATCTGGTCGATTGCAAAACCATTCCCCTGAAGGTGCCGGCGCAAGCCGAGATCATCATAGAAGGGCATGTCTCGCTGGATGAAGAAGCCGACGAAGGGCCGTACGGTGACCATACCGGGTATTACAACGCCGTCGAACGCTTCCCGGTCTTTACGGTCAGTGCCATCACCATGCGCAAGAAGCCCATTTACCTCAGCACCTTTACCGGGCGGCCACCGGATGAACCTTCGGTGCTGGGCGAGGCGCTCAACGATGTCTTTGCGCCGCTGTTCATCCAGCAGTTCCCGGAGGTGACGGACTTCTGGCTGCCGCCGGAAGGATGCTCCTACCGCATCGCCGTCGTTTCCATGAAGAAAGCCTATGCCGGTCACGCCAAGCGGGTGATGCTGGGCGTCTGGTCGTACCTGCGCCAGTTCATGTACACCAAATTCGTCATTGTCGTCGATGACGACATTGATGCCCGGGACTGGAAGGACGTCATGTGGGCGGTGTCCACCAACGTCGATCCGGCCCGCGATTTCACGGTCATTGAAAACACCCCCATCGATTACCTGGATTTCGCCTCGTCCGAACCCAGCCTCGGCAGCAAGGTCGGCATCGACGCCACCGCCAAGATGGCGCCGGAAACCCATCGGGAATGGGGCCGCAAAATCCGCATGAGCGATGATGTGATCGACGAGGTCACCCGTAAATGGGAAGCCCTCGGCCTGCCCGGCAGCGGCAAACCGATCTGGAAATAGTGGCGCTTTTCCCTAAGACTTATGACGCCTACACCAAGGTGCGACGCCGGGCCCTGGGGCCTTACCGAACGTTTCGGGAAGTTTTTGGGGTTGCTGTAAGGAAGCGAGCTTAGGTTACTGGCTGGCCCAGACGATCCGGCCGATCCAATCGACCTCTTCCGTTTCAAGAATCCTGTCGGGATGATCGGCATTGAGGGATTGAAGATCGACCTTGCGGGCCGAATGACGGCGCAATTGCTTGGCCATGACTTCCCCCTCGACCGTTTTAACGACGACACGGTCACCACGGCGGATATTGGCGTGGGGCGCGACAATGACGATATCCCCGTCCCTATAGACCGGTTCCATGCTGTCACCGCTGATTTCCAGGGCATAGGCATGGGGATCGCCGACATCCGGGAAGGGAACCTCGTCCCAGCTTCCACCCGTTGGATAACCGGCATCGTCAAAGAATCCTTCGACACCGGCCTGGGCAAAACCGATCAGGGGTATGTTGCGGTAAACACCGCCGCCTTCACCCTCACTGATAAAGGAAACAAATTCACCAAGGCTTGCACCGGTCGCCGTCAGTATTTTTCCGACGCTTTCGGTGCTCGGCCAACGGAGTTTGCCCTCGCGGGTGACGCGTTTGCTTTTATTGAATGTGGTCGGATCGAGACCAGCCCGACGGGCTAACCCAGATGCGGAGAGCCCGTATTCATGGGCCAGTCGGTCGATGGCCCGCCAGATATCGGAATGTTTAAGCATGGGAACATTGTCTTATATATTTGGCATTTATGCATTAGGTAAATATTCTTATTTTGAAAACTGTTTTTTTATTTATCTCTTTATACATTATTTTCTCATCATGGCCCGCCGACAGACCCCTCTCTCAAACGTGACCGGAAACGGGGCCCGTTTTCAGGGATTTCCCCGATATCGGCGTGGGAAACCTCAAATAAATATAGGGACATCCCAAATATACAACTCAATTGAGGGAGACTATTTTGATGTTTAAGTACCAAGAAGAACCAATCTGCAAAATATTGATCAACAAAATGTGACGTAAACGAATTATTCATACATCCGCGTAAATAATGGCCGTATTGGGACACAATTAAAAAAATTTACTGTGCCAGAGGGGTGAGCCGGGAAAAGCTTCGCTAATTCTTTAATGGTTTTTCTTGGCCGCCTAATAGGCGGCCTTTTTGATGAGAAAGGAGCGTACCATGAAGCATCTCGTAAAGGCTTTCATCGGCGCTCTGTTCATCGGCTGGATGACCATCCCGTCGGTCGCAGAAGCGCAAATGATGTGCGGTGAGCGTCTCGAAGTCCTTAAGAACCTGCAGACGAATTACGCCGAAGCACCCATCTCCTTGGGGCTGGCCAGCAATGGCGGCGTTATCGAGGTTCTCAGCTCGGACAACGGCACTTTCACCATCATCATTACCCAGCCCAACGGCATGAGCTGCCTGTTGGTGTCGGGCGAAAACTGGGAAGACCTGCCGAAACAGGTTGCCGGACATAAAACCTGAACCTTTGTCCGTATCCCCCGCAATTCCGGTCCCAACCGTTTAAACAGAAATAAAATCGGGTCCGGGAAAGCCGCCGCCTGCTGCCGACAACCCTTGACCCTGCCCACCAGTTTGGCCATTAAACCACCGTATGTGGTGATATAAAGTAATTGTATACACTAGATACAGTATAATATCGCCATTCATAGCCCTTCTCTAAGAAGTCAGCCCCCTGATTACATTCCAATGGGGATTTTTAGTCCTTAACGATTTAGGTTGAACTCAATTAATCAAAGTATTACTTGTAGATACATATCATTCTTTGATGACTGGGATTAACAAGACCGTGTATCTATCCGCGATCATTCGCACCAAAGGCATCATCGCCGGGGCCGTCTTTTCCGTTGTCCTGGCCGCCGCCTTTTTCACCCTGCCGTCACAGGCCCGGGCCGATATGACCTGCGGCAAGCGCACGGAAGTGATCGGCGCTCTTGATAAGGGTTATGCCGAGAAACCGGTCTCCATGGGGCTGGCCAGCAACGGCGATATGATCGAGGTCTTTGCCTCCCAAACCGGCTCCTGGACCATGATTATGACCAAGCCCGGCGGCAAGACCTGTCTGGTCGCTTCCGGCGAGCACTGGCAGGACATTCCCAAGCGCAACACGGGTATGAAAATTTAAAGGCTAGCCAACGAAAAGCCTAGCGTGCTCGGTGGACTCACGCCGCCGGGCG
Source organism: Rhodospirillales bacterium (assembly GCA_016776525.1). Lineage (GTDB taxonomy): Bacteria > Pseudomonadota > Alphaproteobacteria > Rhodospirillales > JADHTD01 > JADHTD01. Next base: position 9,206 of record JADHTD010000008.1, on the reverse strand, counting down.
GCGCTGGCGGATGAGGGTCATGATTTCGGCTGCCGCCATGGGGATGTTGGTGCCGGGACCGTAGATGCCGGCAACCCCGGCCTTGGTCAGGAAATCATAATCCTGGCCGGGAATGACACCGCCACAGATGACCAGCACATCGTCGGCACCGAGTTTCTTCAGTTCATCCATCAGCGCCGGCACCAGGGTCTTATGGCCGGCCGCCTGAGACGAGACGCCAATGACGTGCACGTCGTTTTCAACGGCTTCGCGGGCGGCTTCCTCCGGCGTCTGGAACAACGCCCCGACATCGACCTCGAAACCGATGTCGGCGAAGGCGGTGGAGATAACCTTGGCCCCCCGATCGTGGCCGTCCTGGCCCATCTTGGCGACCAGAAGGCGCGGGCGGCGGCCTTCCGTTTCAGCAAAGGCGGCAACCTCGTCGCGGATTTTCTGGAAACCTTCGTCGTCGGCGTATTCGGCGCCGTAGACGCCGGTGATGGAATGGATCATCGCCTGGTGGCGGGTATAGATTTTTTCCAGGGCGTCGGAAATCTCACCCACCGAGGCGCGGGCCCGGGTCGCCTTGATGGCTAGGTCGAGCATGTTACCCTCGCCGCTTTCCGCCGCCCGGGTCATGGCATCGAGGGCCGCCCGGCAGGCCGCTTCGTCACGGGAATCCCGGATTTTCTTGAGGCGCGCCACCTGGGACTCGCGGACCATGGTGTTGTCCACTTCCAGCAGGTCGATCTCATCCTCGTTCTCAATCTGGTATTTATTGACGCCAACGACGGTTTCCTCGCCAAGGTCGATGCGGGCCTGTTTGCGGGCGGCGGATTCCTCGATGCTCTGTTTCGGCATGCCGGACTCGACGGCCTTGGTCATGCCGCCCAGGTCTTCGACTTCGCCGATCAGCTTGCGGGCCTCGTTGGCCAGCGACGCCGTCAGGTGTTCGACGTAATAACTGCCGCCCAGGGGATCAACCACGTTGGTGATGCCGGTTTCCTCGGCCAGCACCAGTTGCGTATTGCGGGCAATGCGGGCCGAAAACGGCGTCGGCAGGGCCATGGCTTCATCCAGGGCATTGGTGTGCAGGCTCTGGGTGCCGCCCAAGACGGCGGCCAGGGCTTCGATGGTGGTGCGGATGACGTTGTTGTAGGGGTCCTTGGCGGTCAGCGAGACGCCGGAGGTCTGGCAATGGGTGCGCAGCATGGATGAGCGCGGGTCTTGCGGTTCGAACTGGGCCATCAGCTCCGACCACAACAGGCGGGCAGCGCGCAGCTTGGCGACCTCCATGAAAAAATTCATGCCGATGGCGAAGAAGAAGCTGAGCCTGGGCGCGAAGGCATCGACCTCCAGGCCGCGGCCAATGGCGGCGCGCACGTATTCCAGGCCGTCGGCCAGGGTGAAGGCCAGTTCCTGGACGGCGGTGGCGCCGGCTTCCTGCATGTGATAGCCGGAAATGGAGATGGAATTGAAGCGCGGCATCTTTTCCGCCGTGTGGGCGATGATGTCGGCGACGATGCGCATGCTCGGTTCCGGCGGATAGATATAGGTATTGCGGACCATGAATTCCTTGAGGATGTCATTCTGGATGGTGCCCGACAATTGTTCCTGGCTCGTGCCCTGTTCCTCGGCGGCGACGATATAACCGGCCAGCACCGGCAGCACGGCGCCGTTCATGGTCATGGAGACGCTCATCTGATCGAGGGGGATGCCATCGAAAAGGATTTTCATGTCTTCCACGGAATCGATGGCGACCCCGGCCTTGCCGACGTCACCGACGACGCGGGGGTGGTCGGAATCGTACCCGCGGTGGGTAGCCAGGTCGAAAGCCACCGAGAGGCCTTTCTGTCCGGCCTTCAGGTTGTCCCGGTAAAACTTGTTGGAATCTTCGGCGGTCGAGAAACCGGCGTACTGGCGGATGGTCCAGGGACGCCCGGTGTACATGGTGGCGCGCGGCCCACGCAGGAACGGCTCGAACCCCGGCAGCGTATCGACGGCTTGCAGGCCTTCCAGGTCGGCCGCCGTGTAGAGCGCCTTTACCGGAATGCCTTCCGGCGTCATCCAGACATGGTCTTCAAGGGATTTGCCCCGCAGTTCTTTATCCGCCTGCGCCTGCCAGTCGGCGAAGGTTTTCTTCTGGTCCCTGTTCATTTTTTTGTCGTCCTTGGTCTTCCAGCCGAATAAGAGCCGCCCAGTATAGCGAAACCGCTGTCGGGACGTGAGCATTTTTTGTGCAAGTGCGAGAAAGCTCCCTGAATCCGCCTCTATTTTCCATAATACATACAATATGTAGTATGAGGGTTGCCCGGCTATCCCAAATATAGTAAGTGTACCCCCACGTTCGCATAACCTGTTCAACCAGATTAAGGAGGGGGAGCCCGCGAATTTGAGGTCCATGTTCTGGGAAAAAGACCAATCCTCGCCGGCCATAAGAAGAATATGTCAATAGATTGGACACCAGAACGCGTCAGCGCCCTGATCGCCCTTTGGGAAGAGGGCCTAACAACCAGCGAAATCGGCCGCCGACTGGGCGTCACCAAAAATGCCGTCGTCGGCAAGGTGCACCGGATCGGCCTGCCGAAGCGGCAGTCGCCTATTAAACAATCGGCTCAACCGGCGAAACCGAAAATGGCCGATGTTGTCGTCCTCGAGAAACTGACCAGCGGCATGTGCAGTTGGCCGGACGGTGAACCGGGAACGGAAGAGTTTCATTTCTGCGGGCAGCCGGCGATTGCCGGAAAACCCTATTGCGCGCCCCATTGCGAACGCGCTTATGTGAAAAGCTCCAGGGACAGGAAATCAACGAAAGCAGCGTAAAGATAACGGTACGGAACATTGCGCTGATAGGGTTCAAACCCGCCCATGTTGTGGCTTTCGCGGGAACTATTTTTCCGCCGGACGAGGCAGGAACGTCACTGTGATGTCATCATCACAAGGCTTTCATAACAAAGTCCGGCGGGAAAAGAGCCCCGTCCCTCTTGGGATTTGGCGCAAATGGAGCGAGAAGTCGTTATTCTTCCTCGAATATGCTCCAGCATGTCCTTTGTCGAATTCCTAATCTCGCACCATTTGTGCTCAAACCAAAGCTCACAAAATGGGTGGATTTTGACCCTTGGGGCCGCTTCGGCGGCCCTTATTCGTCAAACGAGAGGATGCCCTTTTCCTCAAGGGTGTCGGTTGTCAATTTGAGGCGTTTGATAGCGCTGTTCACCAACTGGTCTGAGACCCCTTCGTTGAATTTGAATTCCAGGTCTTCCTGATAAACCTTACGGAATTTCTCGCTCATATTGCCGAAGAACTTCTCCTGCAAGGCCTGGTCTTCCTCCCCCGTCTTCAGAAGGACCAGAATGTCGTCTTCGTCTGCCGCCTGCAAAAGGCTTTGTATGCCGACGTCGTTTGCCCCTTTGATCAGTTCTATATATTCACCGGCTTTTTCCAGGGCATTTTTCGTCTCAATGGCGCCGGGCGCCAGGACCTGGGTCACCTGCAACAACAGGCTTTTCAGCCCCGCCGCGTCCAGCGTGACGCTGGTATCGTCAAAGCTGAGCAGATAGTCGTTATCCTTGGCCTTGCTGAGCGATATCTTCATGGTTCCCCGATTGCCGTTGCGCGTGAACGACACCTAGGCTGGCATAAGCTGAAATTAAAGACAAGCCGGGCTTTGTCCGGGCGGCTTGACCGATCGGCATCTCCGCATAAGATCACCGCCTATGAGCTTCTATGACCGCATATTGAATTGCCGCCCGCCGCCCGCGAAATCCTACAGGCCCTTTCTGGTGGAGGAAACGGTCGTCGGCTACATCACCGATGTCTTCACCGGTGCCCTTGCTGAATTCAAGGATGTGTTTGCGGTCAGCGGCGAAGAGGTCCGGCTCTCCGATGGCCTCGGCACCCATGCCGACCGTACCGAAGCTGTCGACCGGGTGCTTCGCATCCTGGCCGAACGCGGGCTGGTCCCCAACTGGCGCGATGAAGCCTATCCGGTAGGGATCGCTTTTGGCGCACCGTCGTTCTTTCACATGGAGCGGGCAGCCGTGCCGCTTTTCGGCGTTCTCGCGTTCGGTGTCCACGTCAACGGCTATACCGGCCAGGACCCGGAGACGCGGATGTGGGTCGGCAAGCGCGCCCTCGACAAACCGATAGCCCCTGGCGAACTGGACCAGATCGTCGCCGGCGGCCAACCGGCCGGCCTGTCGCTGATGGAAAACGTCATCAAGGAAAGTGCAGAGGAAGCCGACATCCCGGCGGACTTGGCGGCAAAGGCCATCCCGGTCAGCACCGTCACCTATTGCATGGTGCGCCCGGAGGGCCTGCGCCGGGATGTTCTTTTCAATTACGACCTGCACTTGCCGGAAGATTTCGAACCGATCAATACAGACGGCGAGGCTGAGGGCTTTTACCTGTGGCCGATCGAAAAGGTCATGCAAACGGTGAACGACACCGATGAATTCAAATTTAATTGCGCCATGGTGGCCATTGACTTTCTGATCCGCCACGGCCATATCCAACCGGACCATCCGGACTATGTAGACCTTGTCAGCGGCCTGCGCGCCCCAACAAGTTTAGGGAGGAGTTAAAGACCATGAGCGATCAAACTTGGACCGTTTTTCTTTCCGGTGAAATTCACACCGATTGGCGCGAGCAGATCGAAAACGGCATCGTTGATGCCGGGCTGCCGGTACGATTGGTCTCTCCGGTCACCGACCATGACGCCAGCGACGACTGTGGCGTCAACATCCTCGGCAACGAGGAAGATAATTTCTGGAAGGACCACAAGGGCGCCAAGGTCAACGCTATCCGCACGCGCACATTGATCGAGCGGTCCGACATCGTCGTTGTCCGTTTCGGCGACAAATACCGGCAATGGAATGCGGCCTTCGACGCCGGTTACGCCGCCGCCCTGGGCAAACCGCTCATCACCATGCATGACGAAAGCCTGACCCATCCCCTGAAAGAGGTCGACGGCGCCGCCCTAGCCACCACCGAAACACCGCAACAGGTGGTCAAAATCCTCAATTACGCCATTAACGGAAAACTGGGTTAAGGGCCGGGGCTGAACTCAAGAACAGCTTGAAGTTCTTTTAAAACCCGGCCAGTTGCCGCACCTGTTCCGGTGTATTCCCGGCTTCCCTTAACGAACGGATGGTCAGGCTCTTGTCCCGTTTGGCAAAACGAACGCCTGACTCATTTGTGAGCAGTTTATGGTGATGATAATCCGGCGTCTGCAACCCCAATAATCTTTGCAGCAGCAAATGCACATGGGTGGACGGGAACAGGTCTTCTCCCCGCGTCACAAAGGTAATCCCCTGCACATGGTCATCCCAGGTACAAGCCAGGTGATAACTGGATGGGGTGTCCTTGCGGGCCAGGACCACATCGCCGAAGAGGCCCGGATCGGCCTCGACCTGCCCGGCCTGACGGTCCGACCAAACCATCTGACCGGCCATATCCAGTGCTTTTGCCGTATCCAGGCGGTAGGCGTGCTCAATGCCTTCGTTTAATTTTTCAGTCCGTTCCGAAATGCCGATTTGGCGGCAGGTACCCGGATAGTGGGGACCTTCCGGACCGTGCGGTGCCCTGTCAGCCGCCGCGATTTCTGTCCTGATTTGTTTGCGGGAACAAAAACAGGGATAGATGACGCCCAAGTCCACCAAGCGGGTGAGGGCGTCCGAGAACTCATCAAAATGGTCCGATTGGCGGCGGACCGGTTCCTCCCAAGAAAGGCCCAGCCAGTCCAGGTCTTCAAAAATGGCCTCTTCGAATTCCGGACGGCATCGCTGGATATCAATATCCTCGATCCTCAACAGGAACCGTCCGTTGGCTTGCCGGGCGGCGCGTTCGGCAAACAGCGCCGAATAGGCATGGCCGATATGCAGGTATCCGCTCGGGCTCGGAGCGAAACGAGTGACGATCTCAGTCATTCCGTATGATTAACTCCCATAATCACGTTCTCCGGCACAAGCTCTGGCGTGCCCATCCCGGATCGGCTATGCCTGTTGTAGCAAGCGAACCGTGCGAAAGGCACCCCCAATGACCGATTTAACGGCCTTGAGCGGCCCGTCACTGCAACCGGCTTCCGGCGGCAAGCCGCAACAACTGGTGCTTCTTTTGCATGGGGTCGGAGCCGATGGCAACGATTTGATCGGTTTGGCCCCTTATTTCCAACAGATCCTGCCGGAAGCCTATTTCTTTGCGCCGAATGCGCCCGACGACTGCGATTTTGCGCCTTTTGGCTACCAATGGTTCAGCCTGGGTGATTTCAGCCATGAAACCCGCCTGCGCGGGGCCCGGCAAACGGCCCCCGTTCTCGACAACCTGATCGATTCCCTGTTGTCGAAATACGGATTGAGCGAAGAAAACATGCTGCTGATTGGATTTTCCCAAGGGACCATGATGGCCCTGCATGTGGGATTACGCCGGGACCGGCAGTTGGCCGGTATCATTGGCTACTCCGGCATGCTGTTGGGCGCCGATATATTGGCTGGTGAAATCAAATCCCGTCCGCCGGTCCTGCTCACCCATGGAGATGCCGACGAAGTATTGCCGGTCGACTCCCTGCCGGCCGCCGTTGCAGGGCTTGAAGCCGTGGGTGTCAGCGTCGACTCTTATATCCGTCCCGGATTGGGGCATGGTATCGACGATGAAAGTCTGCAATTGGGCCTGCGGTTCGCCGCCAAGCAGTTTGGCGCCCCAGGCGGGAATTAAGTCAGAATCGTCTCTTAAGCCTTTCTAAAACGTCATAAAAAAATAATCCACAGGACTGTGGTCTTAGGAATCCACATATAGTATCCTCCCCCTCGGTAAGTAGGAGGATGCTGTTGTCACAGTCGCTTCAAAACTGCCCGGCCCTGGTTCTCAACGCCGATTTCCGGCCGTTGAGTTACTTCCCGCTGTCCCTTTGGGCTTGGCAGGATGCCGTCCGGGCCGTCTTCTGCAGCCGCGTCAATGTGGTTTCCGAATACGAGCAGGTCGTCCATTCCCCCAGTTGGCAAATGCGCCTGCCGAGCGTCATCTCTCTGAAAGAATATGTCCCCATGGCCCGGCAACCGGCCTTTACCCGGTTTAACGTCTTTCTGCGGGACAGTTTCTCCTGTCAATATTGCGCCAAGGCCCTGCCGGCGGAATCACTCACTTTCGACCATGTCATTCCCCGTTCGCGCGGCGGCAAGACTTCCTGGACCAACGTGGTTGCCGCTTGCGAACCCTGCAATCTGCGCAAAGGAAATCGTCTGCCGAAGGCGTCCGGAATTTTCCCCTGCCGGACGCCCGGCCGGCCGTCGAATTTTGAATTGCAGGAAAATGGCCGCGCCTTCCCTCCCAACTTTCTTCACGAAAGCTGGCGCGACTTCCTCTATTGGGACACGGAACTGGATGCCGTATAGTAATCCGGTCAAGCCATCTTAAAGGCCGCCGTCAACCGGCGGCGCGATAATTCGTATCCCGTTTTCTACGTCTGAGCTGCTTTTCCACGATGGCACTATGGATACCTTGCAGGTCTTCGCTGTGCCTGGCCAGTTTATCCCAAAATTCGTCCCGTGGATCTTCGAGGGCTGGACTGGTTTGCCGATCCGTTGGTCTTGCCAGTATTTTCGAAGCTTCGCCCTTGTTCTCGCCCATATGGTGCCTCCCATCCGGGTTTGATGCCCAAGGTCTGAAGAAGAGTTTACAGCAAACCTGGATTTCGGCCAAATCACATCTTTTTAAATGAACGCAGATTGTTTGACATCCCTTGGCGGGTGCGTATACTCCGCCGCTCAATTCCCAAGAACGAGGGTAAACAGCCCCATTCCTCATAGATTGTTCGATGAGGGGTCTATTGGGACAATAACAACCGGATCAACGTGTGAAATTTAGAGTGAGATATGAGCAAAAGAATTAAATCGAAATATAAGATTAATCGCCGACTCGGCGTTAATCTCTGGGGACGCCCAAAAAGCCCCATCAACGTCCGTGATTACCGGCCCGGTGAACATGGACAACGCCGCCGCAAGGCTTCCGATTACGGCCTGCAATTGATGGCCAAGCAGAAGCTCAAAGGTTACTACGGCAATATCACAGAGAAACAGTTCCGCCGGTACTATGCTGAAGCCGTGCGTCGTAAAGGCGACACTTCAGAGAACCTCATCGGCGTTCTCGAACGCCGACTGGACGCTGTTATCTACCGCATGAAATTTGTCCCCACGGTTTTTGCCGCCCGCCAGTTCGTCAACCACGGACACATCCGGGTAAACGGCACACGCGTCAACATCCCATCCTATATCGTCAAGGAAGGGGATGTCGTCGAGGTCAAAGAAAAATCCCGCGATCTTCCGCTGGTTCTGGACGCCGTTGAATCGTCGGAGCGGGAAATTCCGGATTACGTAGACGTCAATGTTAAGAAAAGGCAGGGAACCTTCATCCGGATCCCCAAGCTTGCCGACGTCCCCTATCCGGTTCAAATGGAACCCAATCTGGTTATCGAATTTTATTCTCGTTAATCCCAGGTTTCCCAGGGAATGCAAAAGGGCCGCAGAAATCTGCGGCCCTTTTTTTAACTTGGTCGTTCGAGAAGGCGGCTTTAAGCGTCTTCGTACTCAACGCCCTTTTCGGTGAGCATCTGCTGCAATTCACCACTTTCATACATCTCGCGGACGATATCGCAGCCACCGACAAATTCACCCTTCACATAGAGTTGAGGTATGGTCGGCCAACTGGAAAATTCCTTAATTCCATCGCGCAGGGCGGGATCGGTCAGCACATCAACCCCTTTGAATTTGACCTTCATATGGGTCAAGGCGCCGACAACAGCGGCGGAAAAACCGCACTGAGGGAACATCGGTGTTCCCTTCATGAAAAGCACGACAGGGGTCTCGTCAACTTCCTGTTGAATGCGCTGGGTAGTGGGATTGTCACTCATGTCTGATCCTTTGTCTCTCTGTTAAGCGTCCTTGGGGACACTCGTCTGCAGGGCCAGGGCATGAAGTTGCCCTCCCATTCGCCCTTGGAGGGCTTCATAAACCATTTGATGCTGTTGCACGCGGGATTTGCCTTTGAAAGCAGCGGATACAACTTGGGCCGAATAATGATCACCATCACCCCGCAGATCGTCGATACTGACGACCGCATCGGGCAACGCTTCCTTGATCAGGTTTTCGATTTCATTAGCCGCCATCGCCATGGCATTTTCTCCTAAAAAAATTAAGGTGCCGACATGTAAACCGGCATCCATCCTTCATGGCTTT
>JADHTD010000007.1 GCA_016776525.1 Rhodospirillales bacterium | reverse complement strand
GACGGCTATGTGTCGCTCGGCGGCGGCTCGGTGATGGACACCGCCAAGGCGGCCAACCTGCTGGCCACCTATCCGGACGAGTTGCTGGCCTATGTCAATGCGCCGGTCGGCCAGGCCAAACCGGTTCCCGGCCCCCTAAAGCCGCATATCGCCTGCCCGACGACGGCGGGCACCGGCAGCGAAACGACCGGCGTCGCCGTCGTCGACTTCAAGGAACGCCAGATCAAGACCGGTATTTCCTCGAAATACCTGCGCCCGACCCTGGCCGTCGTCGATCCGGAAACCACTTACAGCCTGGCGCCGGGGATCATCGCCTGCACCGGCTTCGATATTCTGACGCATGCCATCGAATCTTTCACCGCCATCCCCTATAACCAGCGGCAGAAGGCTGCGAGCCCCGGCCTACGGCCGCCTTTTCAGGGGGCCAATCCGTTTTCCGACATCGGCAGCCTGGAAGCCATCTGGATCGGCGGCAACTACCTGCCCCGCGCCGTCAACGATCCCAGCGACACCGAAGCGCGCATCCAGTTGATGTTCGCCGCCACCCTGGCCGGTCAGTCGTTTGGTAATGCCGGAGTCCACATTCCGCACGCCATGTCCTATTCGGTGGCCGGTCTCAATAAGACCTACACGGCGAAAGATTACGAAAAGAACGATCCGATGGTGCCGCACGGCCTATCCGTCGTGCTGGGTGCCCCGGCCGCCTTTAAATTTACCGCTCCGGCATCGCACGAACGCCACATGGAGGCATCCATGGCGCTGGGCGCCGACCTGTCGGATACGGACCCGTCGGATTCCGGCAAGCTGCTGGCCGACACCATCGTCAACTTAATGAAGCACACCCACCTGCCGTCGGGGCTGCGTGAAATCGGTTATTCGGATAATGACGTCCCGGCCCTGGTCAAGGGCGCCTGGAAACAGCAACGGCTGTTGGCCCAGTCACCCCGCGAGATCAGCGAAGAAGACCTGACGAGGATTTATCAGAATGCGATGTCTTACTGGTAGACCCGCCGCCCTTCTCGCCTTGGCGGCGGCGCTGGTCGGCTCTGCCCTCTTTGGCGGTGCCCGGGCCGAGGCGCCGAAACTGCACCTGCTCTACGAAGGCTACTGGGGCGGCCTGCATGCCGCTGACTTCCGCATCACGCTCGACAATCCCGCCACCTTAGCCAAAGGCCCCGTCGGCAATGATTTCCGGCTGCAAACCCGGGGCCTGCTCGACATCTTCATTAAACTGGATGTGGATGCCAAAAGCCGCGGGCAATTGGTTTCCGACAACCCCGGCCTTAAGGTCGACAGCTACCATGTCCGGTACCGCAACAAGAAGCGGCAACGGACCATCGACATCGCCTTCCCCGGCAACGATCAACCGGCGCGGGTCAAAATCCACACCCGAAAATTCGAGGAAAACACGGAAAGCACCGACACCAAGCCCGCCGACAAAGTCACCGAGGACATGCTGGTGGGCGTCACCGATCCGCTGTCGGCCTTTATCGAGGCCCTGCACAGGGTCCGCCATCACCTCAAGGGCGGGACGAAGGAATTCACCCTCCGGGTCTACGACGGGCGGCGGCGTTTCGATGTGGAGGGCGTCTACAAGGGTAAGACCGAACGCACCATCCTCAGGGTGCGCCATCCGGTCCATCATCTGGTGCTGTCCACCATCCCGGTGGCCGGTTTCCGGGAAAGCCGGCGGGTGCTGTGGGACGGCTCGGCCTTCGACGTCTACCTGACCACCGACGGCCGCTTTATTCCCCTCCAAATCAAATCCCTGGGTTTCGGCCCGGTGCTCAACCTGACCGGCGAATGCCCGCAGGTTTGTGAACTGAAGCGAAAGAATTAACTCGAAATTTGGCTCCCTTTAATTTTTAACAAGCATTAGTGGGATAAAAAAATGAATGAAACTAACCATGTGGATTATGGTCCGTTAAAGGATCTGATTGGGGTTTGGACAGGAAACGATGGTGTCGATGTGGCGCCGGAACCGGACGGTTCGGAGACAAATCCCTACTTTGAAACAATTACCTTTTCGGCGGCTGGCGACCTCACCAATGCAGAGTCCCAAACACTTGCGGCTGTTCACTATCGTCAAATTGTTCAGCGCAAATCAAATGGTGAGATTTTTCATGATGAAACCGGCTATTGGATGTGGGACCAAGAAGCAGAGACCGTCATGCACTCGTTGACCATTCCGCGTGCGGTATGTGTACTCGCGGGCGGTAAATATACAGGTGAAAAAGACGTCGATGGTCGCACCATAATCGAGGTCGCCGCAAAAATTGACGATGATGACTGGAGTATTATCCAGTCACCCTTCATGCAAAAGAACGCAACCACGACAGAATTCAAACAGAAAGTCGTCGTTGGAAACGGCAAGCTATCCTATTCCGAAACGACTATGGTCGACATTTTCGGGAAAGTATTTGAGCACACTGACGACAATGAGCTGGTGCTCAGCTAGAACTTTTCGACTGGATTCGCCCTAACCCAATTTCACTGCCGTGCCGTTGGCGCTGACCATCAACATCGACTTCTCGCCGCCGCCGATTGCTTCGTAATCCAGGTCAACGGCGATGATGGCATCGGCGCCCAATTCCTGGGCCTGTTCCGTCATCGCTTCCATGGCCAGGGCCTTGGCGTTACGCAGTTCCTTTTCGTACGACCCCGACCGTCCGCCGACGATATCGCGGATACCGGCAAAGAAATCGCGGAAGATATTGGTCCCCATGACGGCCTCGCCGGAGACGACGCCGAGGTAAGCAGTGACAGAGCGGCCTTCGATGCCGTCGGTGGTGGTGATGATCATTTTTTTCTCCTGTGTGATTTATTGATCCGGTTCTGACGGTTTTGTCCGCCCTCATTCGGGCAGGGGAATGTTGAATTTTATCAGGGTTTTTTTCTGCCGTTTGGCCAGCGCCTTTTCGTCGAAGCCGCCGATCAGGTTGTGAAACAGTTTATACCAGTTGATTTCCGCCTTCAGGTGCAGAAAGACCGAGCCCAGGCCGATGGCCGCCCGGTCCATGAGGACGAATTCCCGGGGCGGCGTGACGCCCCCCAGACGGCGCAATTCCCGGTGCACCTTACCGGCGACCCGGGCCCCATAGACGCCGCCTTCGGTTTCCTGGATACGGCGTTCCCGGTCCTCCATCAGCGGCGCATAGATAAACCGCGCCCAGTGGTTGAGGACCTCGATCATCTCCAGGCTGAGGTCGGTGAAGCCCCAGGTCTCGTAGGCGCTGACCGCCAGGTCCTGGTCCTCGTCGCACAAAGCCCGGTAGAGGTCGATGACGGCGCGGACGAAACTCGGCTTGAAGACCCGGATACAGCCGAAATCGACCAGGTTGACGGCGCCGTTCGGGCGCACCGAATAATTGCCCAGGTGGGGGTCGCCGTGAATGACGCCGTAGTTATAGAAAGGCAGGTACCAGGCATGGAACATGTTCATGGCGACGGCGTTGCGGGCGGCGCGGCCGTCATCGACAAACGACATCAGCGGCGCGCCCTCCAGCCAGTTCATGGTCAGCAGGCGGTCGGTCGACAGCTCCGGCACCGTCTGCGGTACGATAACGCCGGGGTCGTCCTTCAGCATGTGGGCATAGAGCGCCATGTTGTCGGCTTCGCGCCGGTAATCCAGTTCCTCGTGCAGCCGGTCCGACAGTTCGGCATGGATTTCCGACGGGTCGATGGCCCGGTCGTAACGCCGGTAGAGGGCGAAGATCAATTTCAATTGCCGGAGGTCGGCCTCCACCGCCGAAGCCATGGCCGGGTATTGCAGCTTGCAGGCCAGGTCCAGCCCGTCATGGCCGACCGCCCGGTGCACCTGTCCGAGGGAGGCGGCGGCCGCCGCTTGTCGGTCGAATGAAGCGAAGGCGTCCTGCCAATCGGGTCCCAGTTCGCTGGCCATGCGGCGTTTAACGAAGGCCCAGCCCATGCTCGGCGCATTGGTCTGAAGCTGCACCAGTTCCGCCGTGTATTCAGCGGGCAGCAGGTCGGGAACGGTGGCCAGGATTTGCGCCACCTTCATCAACGGCCCCTTGAGGCCGCCCAAGGCCTCTTTGAGCGCCGTGGCGATGGCCGCCTGATCGGCGTCGAGGCCCATCACCCGGCCTCCGGCCATGCGCGCCGCCATGCCGCCCATGGCAGCGCCGACTCTGGCATATCTTTTGACCCGGCCGCCGAGACTGGCGTTGTCGGAATTATCGGCCATATCGGCGCCGCCTATTCCATCGCCTCCAGCTCGTCGATAAAGCCGGAGATAACGTTAAGGCCACGGCTCCAGAAGCCGGGATCGGTGGCATCCAGGCCGAACGGCGCCAACAGTTCCTTGTGGCGGCGGGTGCCGCCGGCGCGGAGCATGTCGAAGTACTTGTCCTGGAAACCGGGGTGGCCGTCCTGGAAAACGTCATAAAGCGAATTCACCAGACAGTCGCCGAAGGCATAGGCGTAGACGTAAAACGGGGTGTGAACGAAGTGCGGGATATAGGCCCAGAACGACCGATAGCCGTCGTCCAGGCGGATCGCCGGACCGAGGCTGGCGGCCTGCACCTCCATCCAGATATCGCCGAGCCGCTCGGCGCTCAGTTCTCCATTGCGGCGTTCGTCATGGACCTTTTCCTCGAAACCGTGAAAGGCGATCTGGCGGATCACCGTATTGAGCATGTCCTCGACCTTGCCGGCCAGCAGGATACGCCGCCGCTTGGGGTCGTCCTCCTTGTCCAGCATGGCGCGGAAGGTCAACATCTCGCCGAATACCGAGGCCGTTTCCGCCGTCGTCAGCGGCGTGTCGGCCATCAACGGCCCCTGGTCAGCCGACAGCACCTGATGCACGCCGTGGCCCAGTTCATGGGCCAGGGTCATAACGTCGCGCGCCTTGCCGTGATAATTGAGCAGGATATAGGGATGGGCCGAGGGCACCGTGGGATGGGAAAAGGCCCCGGAATCCTTGCCGGGCCTGAGGGCCGCATCGATCCAGCCGCCGTCGAAGAAACGCCCGGCGATCTCCGCCATGTCCGGGGCGAAACCGCCATAGGCGCCGAGCACGATTTCCTGAGCCTGATCCCAGCTATAGGGCTTGTCATCGGCATCCGGCAGCGGCGCGTTGCGGTCCCAGTAGTCGAGGGCCTCAACCCCGAACCAGCGGGCCTTGAGCGTGTAGTAGCGGTGGCTCAGGCCGGGAAAGGCATCGCGGACGGCAGCGACGAGGGCGTCAACCACATCGTCTTCCACCTGATTGGCCAGGTTGCGGGCCGACACCGGGCGCGGGTAGCTGCGCCACTGGTCTTCGATTTCCTTGTCCTTGGCCAGGGTATTGGTGATCAGCGCAAAGAGCCGCGAATTCCTGCCCAGAACCTGCCCCAGGGCCTTGGCCGCTTTCTGCCGCGTCTTGGCATCCTTGTCCGACAGCATATTCAGGGTATCGGACAGGGTCAGGGACTTGCCGTAGACATCAAAGCGCAGGTCCGAAAGCGTCTCTTCGAAAAGCCGCACCCAGGCGGCCCGGCCGCTGACCGATTTCTCGTGCAGAAGCTGTTCCACCTCGTCGGACAACTGGTGCGGGCGGAACAGGCGCACATCGCGGAGCCACGCGGCATAATGCGCCGCCGCCGGTTCAGCCAGCTGTTTTTCCAGTACCGCGTCGTCGAGCTTGTTGATCTCCAGCGTGAAGAAAAGGGTCAGGGTGGATATATCTGTGATCTGTTCATGGATGGTCTGATTGAAACGGCCCCGTTCCGGGTCGCTGATATCGGCGGCGAAACGCAACCCGGCATAGCTCATGGCCTTGTGCAGGCGTTCGGTGATCTGCTCGTAGGCGGCGATGGCCTCACCCAGGACAGTGCCGTCAATACCGGCGAGCGTGCCCTGATAGGTTTTCCGGAACTTTTCCGATTGCCGGCGCGCCCACTCCAGGTCGTTTTCCAGCGCCGGGTCGTCCGGCGATGCATACAGGTCTTCCAGCTTCCATTCGGGAAGCCCGGAAGAGGCGTTTTTTTTGGTTGCGGTGGACCCGCCAGTGTCGTTCATTAATAAAACCTCCAATAATCCACCCTGCCCATATGGGGGTGGAAAAGGAAAGCCGCAACGGCAATGATAGGGCCGGTGGCGTAAAAGCAAAGAAGGAAACGGCATGAACGTGGCTTCCGGTGCCAATCTGGTCTCTCAGTTTTTCGAGCAGGTTGAGAACAAGGGCGAATCCCCGTTCCTCTGGTCGAAGCAGGACGTCCAGTACCAGCCGATTACTTGGCGGGAAGCCGCCGCCGACGTCAGCACCCTGGCCCGGGCCCTGAAAGGCCGCGGCGTCAAGAAAGGCGACCGGGTCATATTGGTGTCGGAAAACCGGCCCGAATGGCTGATCGCCGACCTGGCCATTATGGCTGCCGGCGGCATCACGGTGCCCGCTTACTGCACCAATACCGTCGACGACCATCACCACATCATCACCGACAGCGGGGCGCGGGCCGCCATCGTCTCCACCCATCGTCTGGCCGAGCACTTCCTGCCGGCCGCCCAGAAAGCCGGTGACCAGAATTTCGTCGTCACCATGGAACCGCCGGGCATCCATCAAACCCTCGGGTTCGATATCCTAGACTGGGCCGCCATGCTCGATGAAGGCCGCCACGAACATGACAACATCATCGAGGCTGCCGCCACCATCGACCCGGACGACACCGCCTGCATCATCTATACGTCGGGAACCGGCGGCGCGCCGAAAGGCGTCATGCTGCATCACCGGGCGGTCCTGCATAATTGTGCGGGAGCCTTGGACGCCCTTCTGGAACTGGGCCTCGGCGACGAGGTCTTCCTCTCCTTCCTGCCCCTGTCTCATTCCTATGAGCATATGGCGGGACACTTTTTTCCCATCTCCATCGGCGCCCAGATCTATTACGCCGAAGGGGTCGAGACCCTTTCCAGCAACATGCAGGAAGCCAACCCGACCATCATGACGGCGGTGCCACGGCTCTATGAGATGATGCACCAGAGGATTTTACGGGGCGTCGAGAAGGCCGGCGGAACCAAGGAAAAGCTGTTCCGCAAGACCTTGGAACTCGGCACCCGGCGCTATCATGACCCGGGATCGCTCAGCTTTGGCGACAAGTTCACGGATTTCTTTCTAGAAAGGCTGGTCCGCGACAAGGTGCGGGCCCGCTTCGGCGGCCGCCTCAAGGCCCTGGTCTCGGGCGGCGCGCCGCTCAACCCCGACATCGGTATTTTCTTCACCGCCTTGGGCCTGCGCATCCTGCAAGGCTACGGCCAGACCGAGTCGGCGCCGGTGATCAGCGTCAACCGGCCGAGCAATCCGCGCATGGACACGGTCGGCCCGCCGATACTCGACACCGAGGTCCGCATTGCCGAAGACGGTGAAATCCTGGTCCGCGGCGATTTGGTGATGCAGGGATACTGGGGCAACGAAGAGATCACCAACGAGGTTCTGCGGGACGGCTGGCTGCATACCGGCGACATCGGTGTTTTCGACGAGGCCGGGCACCTGAAGATCACCGACCGCAAGAAGGACATCATCGTCAATTCCGGCGGCGACAACCTGGCCCCGCAACGGGTCGAGGGTATCCTGACGCTACAGCCGGAGATCACCCAGGCCATGGTCTACGGCGATCGCCACCCGCATCTGGTGGCCCTGCTGGTGCCGGACGAAGAGTGGGCGCAGCAATGGTCGGCGGAAAACGGCATCAGCTTCGACCTTGGCCACTTGAAGGACAACAAGGATTTCCTGTCGGCCCTCGCCCAAGCCGTTGACCGGGTCAATGACCGGCTGTCCAACATCGAAAAAGTGCGCCACTTTACCCTCGCCGACGAGCCCTTCAGCATTGGCAACGGCCAGATGACGCCGACCCTCAAAATCCGCCGGCATGTGCTGAAGGAAATCTACGGCGACGCCCTGGAGGCGCTTTACGGGTAGTTTACGGGAGCTTGAGCGCTTTTTTTCAGTTCCCTCAATCGCCGGGCGCACTGCGTGCTTGGCTCCGGGCTGACCGCCCGACGCGCAGTCGCGCTTACCTCAAACCGAAAGCGGTTTTCGGGTTATTCCAGGTGAGGTTGGGTGGGGCTCAAGCTCCCCTAAAATCAAGGCCCCTTGCTGATCCGCGTCTTCTCGCCGCTTGGGGCCTTGCTTTTGTAATTGGCGATGGCCAGTCCGGCCAGGATCAAGGCCAAGGCGGCCAGGGCCTTCGGCTCGACCTGTTCACCCAGCAGCGTCGCCCCCCAGAAAACGCCCATCAGCGGAATCATATAGTTGATGAACGACAGGAAGGTCGCCCCCTTGGCGGAGACCACGATGAAATAGATGACGGTCGCTATTGCCGTCGCGATGAGGCCGAGGAAAGCCACCGACCCCAAGGCTTCCGGTGTCGGCGACAGGGTCCACGGCCGGTCCAGGTAGAGCGACAGCGGGATCATTTGCAAACTGGCGCAGATCATCACCGCCGCCGAGCGGCCCACCGGCGGTGACGGCGGCAGGCGGCGGGCGATGACGGAGGCGATGGCGTAACAGACGGCGCCGCCGGTTACCGCTAACTGATAGACGGCATCACCGCCCAAATTCAACAAAGCTTGCGGTCCGACCAGGACGACGACACCGCCAAGGCCCAGGAAAACACCGACCACCTTGCCCGGGGTGATTCGTTCGTCCTCGGTGAACAGGTGGACCAGCAGCAACGTCACCAACGGCATGACCGACATCAGGATGGCCGCCAGGCCGCTATCGACCTGCAGTTCCCCCCAACTGATCAGGGTAAACGGCAGGCCGTTGCCGAACAGCCCGATGAGGAAGAACATCACCCAGGTTTTCCCGAAGGGCGGAAGCGATTCTTTTATGATGCGGGCGTAAAGGTAAAGAAAAACGGCGGCAATCACGATGCGGGCGGCGGCGACGCTCAGCGGCGGAATGGTTCCGACGGCAACCTTGATGAAGACGAAGGCCGAACTCCAGATTGCCGCCAGCAAGACCAACAGCGCCACATAACGGATCATTCCGGGACCGGCCATACCGAATGCGGGGCTTCAACCCCCGTAGAAATCCCGGTACCAGCGGATGAACTTCGGGATTCCTTGCTCAATGGTGGTTTTCGGATCGTAACCGAAATCACGGCGGGCCGCTTTGATATCGGCGTAGGTTTCCTGAACATCGCCGGGCTGCATGGGCAGGAAATCGAACTCCGCCTTGCGGTCGAGGTTCTTCTCAATGAGGCCGATGAAATCCATCAGATTTTCCGACCTCTGGTTGCCGATATTATAGACCCGGCAAGGCACAGCCTCTCCGTCGTCAACCGGCGGCCGGTCGAGGCAAGCGAGGGTGCCGCTGACGATATCGTCGATATAAGTGAAATCGCGGCGCATGTCGCCGTGGTTGAAAACCGGGAGCGGCTCTCCGGCCAGAATCTTGCGGGTGAAGATAATCGGCGACATATCCGGCCGCCCCCAGGGGCCATAGACCGTAAAATAGCGCAACCCCGTCTGCGGGATCCGGTAAAGGTGGGCATAGGTGTGGCTCATCAGTTCCATGGACTTCTTGGTCGCCGCATAAAGCGATACCGGATGCTCCGTCGGGTCCCCCACGGAGAAAGGCTGGGACTTATTGGCCCCGTAAACCGAAGAAGTCGAGGCGTAGACGAGATGTTTCAATCCTTCCAGGTGGCGGCACAGTTCGAGGACGCACATATGCCCTTCCACATTGGTCCGGGTATAGGCATACGGATTGATCAGGGAATAACGGACACCGGGTTGCGCCGCCAGATGCACGACACGAGTGATCTCCGGGTGGTGTTTCCCGAAATTTTCCATGGCTTCCCGGTCGGCAATATCGAGGCCTTCGAAGACAAAGTTATCCTGTTCACGGAGCTGATTTAGCCGGGCTTCTTTTAGGGATACGTCATAGTAATCGTTCAGGTTATCGATACCGATGACCTTATCGCCCCGCGCTAGGAGAGCCTTGGACGTATGAAAACCGATAAAACCGGCGGCACCGGTGACGAGAACGGTCATTACAGTTAAGAACCCCAGATCAAAGTTGTGCGCTTCATATAGCGGGAATAGAAAAAGAAATCACGCTTTTAGAGACAAAGCAAAGCTTACAGCACATACCACATCAGCGCCGGCAGGGTAGCAAAGGAGATCACCGTGGAAATGACCACGACGCCCGCCACTTCTTCCGGAGAACGGTCGTACTGCTGGGCGAAAAGATAGGCGAAGACGGCGACCGGCATGCTCGATTCGACGATCACCACGCCGCGGGCGATGCCTTCCAGGCCAAAGGCGTCGGCCAGCAGGACACCGCCGGCGAAGCCCATGACGAGGCGGAAGACCGACAGCAGGATACAGCGTTTGACGCCGCTGACCCGCAGGCTGGCCAGGGAGAAACCGAGGGTGATGAGCAGCATCGGAATGGTCATGCCGCCCAAAATCCGGGTCGTGTTGTTAATCCAACGTGGCGGTTCAAAGCCTGTGAGGATCGCGGCAACGGCCAGCAAAACGGCATAGATCAGGGGAATCTTGAGTAGTTTGGTAAAAGCGGCCCCGCCCGAGGCGGCCAGCGGGCCAAAGGTGAACTGGGTCAGCGAAGCAATGGTGTAATAGGCGATGGCCAGCGCCAGACCTTTTTCCCCAAAGGCGAACAGGCACAACGGCAAGCCCATGTTGCCCGTATTGGGGACCGTCATGGCGGCCAGGAAGGTCCGCTTCGAACAACCGGCGACTTTCAGCACGGCTGCCGAGACAAGGGCAAAGCCGACCATCGCCGTAATGGCGATGATAACCATGTTGCCGAATTCCTGCGGCGCCAGCCTGGTATCGATGAGCGACGAAAAAACCAGACACGGCGTGCCGAAATTGGCAATCAGAGCGGTCACCAGCTTGGTGTCGTAGGGCCGGTCCATCTTGGCCCAGGCAAATCCGATGCCGGCGCAGATAAACACCGGCGCAATGACGGTGAAAAGTTCGGTAAACATTTTTTCCGGTTGATATCCTGAAACAGGGGTCTGTAGATATCGCGTTTATTCGATCCAGGCAATCCGCAATATATTGGTGGCGCCCGGTGTGCCGAAGGGAACACCGGCGGTAACGACGATCTGCGAGCCGCGGGTGGCGAATTCCTCCTTAACGGCGGCGTCGATGGCCATCTTGACCATGTCCGCGAAAGTCTTGATTTCTTTCGTCTGCACCGAATGCAC
Organism: Rhodospirillales bacterium; assembly: GCA_016776525.1. Classification (GTDB taxonomy): domain Bacteria; phylum Pseudomonadota; class Alphaproteobacteria; order Rhodospirillales; family JADHTD01; genus JADHTD01. The sequence continues at coordinate 11,672 of JADHTD010000007.1, read as the reverse complement.
GCCCCAGGCCAGGGCCAGGCGGCGGGCCGTCGCGGGCCGTGAGGTTAGCCCCAAGATCGGCACCACGGGGCGTTCCCGGGCCGCCCGTAATGTCGTCGACCCGGTGGTGCTGAAGGTGACGACGGCGGCCGCCGAAATGGTATGCGCCACCTGGCGGGCGGCAGCCGAGATGGCATCGGCGGAGGTCGCTTCCGGTTCCCGCTGCGAGGCATTCATAATGGTCCGGTAGCTTGGGTCGACTTCAACCCGGTTGATGATGCGTTCCATGATGCTGACGGCTTCGATCGGATAATCGCCCGCCGCCGTTTCCGCCGACAGCATGACGGCGTCGGCCCCATCATAAACGGCGGTTGCCACATCGGAGGCCTCGGCCCGGGTCGGTGTCGGGGCGGTGATCATCGATTCCAGCATCTGGGTGGCGACGACCACCGGCTTGCCGGCCTGGCGGCAGGCGGCGACAATCTGTTTTTGCACCGCCGGCACGTCTTCCGGCGGCAGTTCGACGCCGAGGTCGCCGCGGGCAACCATCACCGCATCGGACAGTTCGATGATTTCCTCTAGGTAGTCGATGGCCGATGGTTTTTCCAGCTTGGCCAGAACCCCAGCCCGGCCGCCGACGATTTTGCGCATCTCGGCCATATCTTCAGGGCGCTGGACAAAGGACAGGGCCACCCAGTCGACACCGAGGTCGAGGCCGAAGGTCAGGTCCTTGCGGTCCTTGTCGGTCAGCGGCGACAGTTCAAGGATGGCGCTGGGGACGTTGACGCCTTTGTGGTTGGACAGCTTGCCGCCGGTCATGACCATGGTTTCTGCGTAATCCAGGCCGCAACGGACCACCTTCAGGCGGATTTTTCCGTCATCCAGCAGGATATCCATTTCCGGTTTGAGAGCGGCGAATATTTCCGCATGGGGCAACGTCGCCGAGACATCGTTGCCCTGCACCTCGGCCAAGTCGAGCCGGAACGGGTTGCCGGCCTTAAGCTGGACACTGCCGTCTTCGAAGGTACCAACCCGCAGTTTCGGCCCCTGAAGGTCCATCAGCACGCCGATGGGCCGCCCGAATTCCGCTTCCAATTCGCGGATGGTCTGTAACCGCTGGCGGTGATCGTCGTGGGTGCCGTGACTGAAATTGAGGCGAAAGACATCGGCCCCGGCGCGGAAAAGCTGGGCAATGCGTTCCTTGTCGGAACTGCTGGGTCCCAGGGTGGCGATAATCTTGGCGTTACGGCGGCGTCTCATTATGGCTTCTGTTTAGCCCTTCTATGTTAAAGATAATTGAAGATATTCGGTTTTTTTATATCAATCGACAATTATGGCCCGGAAATCGTTGACGTTGGTTAACGTTGGCCCGGTTTTCACCAGATCATCGAGTCCGTCGAAAAAAGCGTAAGCATTGTTATCGTCGAGCAAGGCCCCGGCGTCCAGGCTCGCCGCCGCCGCCCGCGCCAGAGTATCGGGCCCGACCACGCATCCGGCATTGTCTTCGGTGCCGTCGATGCCGTCCGTATCGCAGGCGATCGCCGAAATTCCCGGATGGCCGTCCAGGGCCAGGGCCAGGGCCAGGGCGAATTCCGCATTGCGGCCGCCGCGCCCCGTGCCGCGGACCGTCACCGTCGTCTCGCCACCGGAAAGAAGCACCGTGCCGGACACCGTCTTTTTGGCCAGTTCGGCTTGGCCACGGGCCACATCGCGGGCTTCCCCTTCGATGGCGTCGCCCAGGATAATCGGCTCGTAACCGGCTTGGCGGGCCTTTTCGGCGGCGGCTTCCAATGCCTGGGCAGGGGTTGCAATCATCTCGAAGCCGGACCCGGCCAGCCTTTCATCACCCGGTTTCGGCGTCTCATCACGGGCCGCCGCAAGATGGGCGGCCACGGCGGGGGGCGCCTCGATCCCGTATTTGTCGAGCACCGCCCGGGCATCGGCAAAGGTGGTCGGGTCGGCAACCGTCGGGCCGGAGGCAATAACCGCCGGGTCGTCGCCGGGAACGTCCGATATGGCCAGGGTCAGCAGACGGGCCGGATGGACCGCCGCCCCCAGGCGGCCGCCCTTGATGGCTGAGAGGTGTTTACGGACGCAATTCATCTCGTCAATGGCGGCCCCCGATTTCAGGAGCTTGCCGTTGACCGCCTGTTTGTCGGCCAGGGTCAGTCCGTCCGCCGGCAAGGACAGCAGCGCCGAACCGCCGCCGGAGGCCAGGAAAAGCACTAAATCTTCGGCCCCGAGCCCGTCGACCATCTCCAGAATACGCCGGGCGGCCAGTTCACCGGCATCATCGGGCACCGGATGGGCGGCCTCGATAACGTCGATCTTCCCGCAGGCGACGCCATGGCCATAGCGGGTAATGACCAGTCCCGACAGGTCACCGGACCAGTGCTCCTCGACGGCTTTCGCCATGCTGGCGGCGGCCTTACCGGCACCGATTACCAGACAGCGGCCCGTCTCCTGCGGCAAACAGGACGGCAGACACCGCGCCGGTTGCGCCCGCTCAACGGCGGCTTCGAACAGAGCATGCAAAAGGCCTTTATCCATAGGCGACTTTCAATGTTAGGTCTCTGGAAAGGATTTGTTGGTAATTTCCGGGCATACTAATGCCCAATGAGTGAAAATAAACCACTTTAATTTCCGCCGGAGTGTCTCTGACGCTACAATCCGGATGGTGGCTCTGCATTTGTTCTCGCGAAGGTTTACCTTGCTTATGTTCGGTTTCGGGTCAAAAAAACGCAAAAAGAAGGCTGCCAAGAAGCCGGTCAGGCGGCAGGCCGCCAAAAAGGCGTCGTCGGAAACGGGTGAAAAGATCCCGGCTGGTCCGCCCGCCAGCGGCAATGATGACGATAATCTTTCCCTGGAAAATCTGGAAGATATGGTCGTCGTTTCCAATCAGAAACCCCGGAAATCGATGGCCGAGGCTCTCGCCGAACGGCGCACCGAAAGCCAGACGGAAAACCTGGCGGAAAGGAGGGCCGAACTATTGGCCCGTAAATTGACCGGAGAGGTGCCAGCCGGAGCCCCCCCCAAGGAACCGGCGGCCCAACAAAAGCCCGGCAACAAAAACAGCATAGCTGTATCCCAGGACCGCCAATCCCTGATCGACAACGCCCTCAAGGTCAAACGGGACCAACAGGCCGTTCTTGACGAACTTAGTCCGGAACAGCGGGAAAAACTCTATGTAATCGCCATGAAATCGCTGGTAGATAAGGATTTCGGGGAAAAATAGCCTTATTCCATGGTAAATTTGTGGGATTTTATAGAATCCGTTATTATTTTTTCGGTTTAATGTAAAAAATAGGGCGCAATAAGGACTTAACGCATTATATCTATTTTTATATAAAGCCTTATAAAACCAACAAAACGGTCATGGTAGAACAACCGGGTCCATACAGATGAGCGAAGAAACAGAAATCGTCGTCCTCAAAAAAGAACTGATCGGCCTTTTTGAATACATCAAACGGGTCCGGGAAGAGATCGCCCACATCCAGCGTCCGGCCGATGAAGACCACGGTTTCGAAAGCATGGGCGAACAACTGGACGGCATCGTCAAGGCCACGGAGAAAGCCTCCAACACCATCATGGAAACCATGGAGGCCAACAACGAGGCTCTCGACAAACTGCGCAACGGCCTCAAGAACCCGAAGGCCTTGGCACTGATCGACCAAATGGAAGCCAATGCCAATACCGTCTTCGAGGCCTGTGCCTTCCAGGACCTCACCGGCCAACGGGTCAACAAGGTCATCAAATCGGTTACCTATGTGGAAGACCGGGTTACCGCCCTGATTGAAATCTGGGGCAAGGAAGAGGTCGGCAAGGTCGAGGTCAAGGGCATCTCTAAAACCGAGGACGAACAACTCCTGCACGGCCCGCAGGACGAGGACAAGGCCCTGGCCCAGGCGGAAATCGACGCCCTCTTTGATTAGCTCCGGCAAGGCCTTGCCTTTGCCACAATCCTTCTTTATCCCCTACTGACAAGCAACTGCCGCCCCCGTACCGGCGGCCCAATGGGACAAACACACTCAAAACCGGGTGGAGGAACCATGCGATCAATCATACTGGCCCTGATACTGGGTCTCTTCCTAGGAGCCAATACCGTGAATGCCGCCGATCCTGAAAACACGCTGTTAATGGACCTGAAATATGGCCGTGTGGTCATCGACCTGCGCCCCGACCTGGCGCCGCGCCATGTCGCCCGCATTAAGGAACTGGTCCGCCAGGGCTTTTACGACGGGCTCACCTTCCACCGGGTGATCAGCGGCTTCATGGCCCAGGGCGGCGACCCGCGCGGCGACGGCACCGGCGGTTCCGGCGTCAATCTGCCGGCCGAATTCTCCAACGAGAAACACAAACGCGGTACGCTGTCGATGGCCCGCTCGCGCGATCCCAACAGCGCCGATTCCCAATTCTTCATCGTCTTGTCGCGTAAGAACGCCAAACACCTGGACGGCCAATACACCATCTGGGGCCAGGTCGCTGAGGGCATGAAATACGTCGGCATGCTGAAGAAGGGCGATGACGATCCGAACGGCTCGGTCACCAATCCGGACCAAATCGTCCGTATGATCGTCGCCGCGGATGAGAAGAAATAGGGGATCAGCCCCTTATATTTAAGGGGCGCTCATCCTTTTAGCTCATACCAGGTGAAGTTGGGTTGGGGTCAGGCTCCAGAAATTACCTGGGATCAAGCTCCCGTAAAAATCATTCGGCGGGTTGTTTATTGGTATCCGTTTCAAAGGCCGTGGCCGTGCCTTGCCCACTGGTGCGCACTTCCAGAGGTACCGATGATCTGAGGTGCAGGTCCTGCTGCGGATAGGGGAACTCAATACCGTTCTCTTTGAAGGCATCCCAAACACCGACCAGGATATCGCTCTGCACGTTAGCGACTCCGCCCTGGGGGTCGCTGATCCAGACCCGCAGCTCTAAATTGACGGAACTGTCACCGAAGGCGATCAGACGGCAGACCGGCGCCGGATCGGCCAAGACCCGGCCGATACCAGCCGCCACCTCGACCGCCAGTTCCATGGCCTGGCGCACATCCGAATTGTAGGAAATACCCACCGGCAGTTTGAGGCGCACCTTTTGATGCGAGAAAGACCAGTTCTCGACCCGCTGGCTGATCAGTTCCTCGTTGGGGATCAGGTGTTCGGTGCCGTCCCGGGTGATCAGCGACACATAGCGCGCGCCCAACTGGTTGATCCAGCCAAAGGTGTCGCCGATGGCGATGACGTCTCCCGGTTTGACGGAACGATCGAGCAGCAGGATGACGCCGCTGATCAGGTTGGAGAAAACCTTTTGCAGGCCGAAACCGATGCCGAGGCCGATGGCGCCGGTGAAAACGGCCAGGGCCGTCAGGTCGATGCCGACTGAATCCATGCCGATCAGGATGGCCGCCGTATAGAGCGTGATCTTCAACAACTTGCCGAACAGCACCTGTACCGACGGCGTCAGGCTGGTGACCGTTTTCAACTGCTTTTCCGCCAGCCGCGAAGCAGCCCCGGCCAGCCACAGGAACAGGGCCAGGGCGATGGCTCCCTTGATGATGCCCAGCACGGAAAGGTGGAACGCTCCTAAGTTGATGGCGATGGCATCGAGGAATTCGACCGTCGCCCCCAGCAGTCCGACGATGTTCAGCGCCGCCACCGTCCAGGCGAAAGCGGCGATACCGCGCGACAGGTTTTGATTGGCGACAAATCCGGTCATCAGGCGGATGATGAGCCAGGCGGTCAACAGGCTGACGACGCCGCGCATGACATGGTGCGGCCAACCGGCATTAAGCGCAATGAAGACGGCGAACCATTGCAGGATCAGCCAGATCATCGGTAATCCCAGCGGTTTCAGGGAACGCAGCACCGGTTCCACCTGCTTGGCATAGCGGTGCGTTGCGTTGATTTTTTCCAACCAGGTGATCAGCCGTGAAGCGGTAAATTTGGCAATCAGGAAAGCGACGGCGACGGCGGCCAGCTGCGCCACGTTAGCCAGCACGAAAGCGTTATCCTTGAGCCATTCCGTCAGGAAGCGCAGGGTTTCCCCGGAATCGGTCAGGATTTTTTCAAGTTCGGGAAAATTTTCCACGGCTCGCCTCCCTTGTCCGCAAGGTTACCCGCGACGAAGGCTGAATGCTAGAGCCCCTTCAAAGTTGATCGGAATTTTCAGGACCGCGACTGCGGCCCGGAGCGTCAGGCCGTGGCCGCCAGGGCGTCTTCGATGGCCTGGTTGGCTTCCTGCGCCTTGCTGGCGTCCGGTCCGCCGGCCTGGGCCATGTCGGGACGGCCGCCGCCGCCCTTGCCGCCGACCACCGCTGAGCCGGCGCGGACCAGGTCAACGGCGCTGATGCGGTCGCTGAGGTCTTCGGTAACGCCGACCACCAGGGAGACCTTGCCGTCGGTGACGCTGATCAGGGAAACGACGCCGGACCCCACCTGTTTCTTCAGGTCATCGGCGAGGCTTTTCAGTTCCTTGGCGGGCATGCCGTCGAGCAGGCGGGCGGTGAATTTGACGCCGCCGACATCCTTGATATCGCCGCCACCGTTACCGCCGCCGCCGGTGGCCGCCTGACGGCGCGCCTCGGCCAGTTCGTTTTCCAGTTTCTTGCGGTCCTCCAGCAAGGCCGCCACCCGGTCCGGCACATCGGTGGGGGCCGCCTTCAGCAGGCTCGCCACTTGCTGCAAGGCCGCTTCCTGGTCGGTGTAATACTGGCGCGCCGCATCGCCGGTCAGCCCTTCGATACGCCGCACCCCGGCGGCCACAGCGCTTTCCGAGACAACCTTGAAGAGGCCGATATCGCCGGTCGCCTTGACGTGGGTGCCGCCGCACAGCTCCACCGAGAAGCGTTCATCATCACCGCCGCCCATGGAGACGACCCGTACTTCGTCGCCGTATTTCTCGCCGAACAGTGCCATGGCTCCGGCTTCGACGGCGGCTTCCGGGTCCATGAGGCGGGTCACCACCGGCGTGTTGAGGCGCACCCGGCCGTTGACCTGGGCCTCGACGTCGGCGATCTCCTCGGCACTCATGGCTTTCGGGTGGCTGATATCGAAACGCAGCCGGTCGCCGGCCACCAAGGAGCCCTTCTGGGTCACATGGTCGCCCAGTTGACGCCTGAGGGCTTCGTGCAGAAGGTGGGTGGCCGAATGGTTGGCCCGCACCCGGCCGCGGTTTTCATGGGAGACCGACAAGGCCACCTCGTCGCCGACTTTGAGGCTGCCGGAAGCCACCCGGCCCATATGCACATGCAGGTCGCCGAGCTTTTTCAGAGTATCGGTAACCGTGATTTCCGTATTCTCACCGGCCCGGATGATGCCGCTGTCGCCGACCTGGCCGCCGGATTCACCGTAGAACGGCGTCTGGTTGACGATCACGCAGACCTCATCGCCTTCGCCCGCCTGCTCGACCCGATTGCCGTCGACGACCAGGGCGGTCACCTGGCCCTCGGCGGTTTCCGTCTCGTAACCAAGGAAATCGGTTGCGCCTTGTTGCTCGCGGATTTCAAACCAGACCTGTTCGGTGGCGGCGTCGCCGGACCCGGCCCAGGCCTTGCGGGCCTCGGCCCGCTGGCGTTCCATGGCCGTGTTGAAAGCGTCCTCGTCGACGCTCATGCCCTTGCCGCGCAGGGCATCCTGCGTCAGGTCGAGGGGGAAGCCGAAGGTGTCGTAGAGCTTGAAGGCCGTTTCGCCGTCCAGTTCGCCGCCCTCTTTCAAGTCCCCGGTGGCTTCGTCCAGCAGTTTCAGTCCCCGGTCCAGGGTCTTCTTGAAGCGGCTTTCTTCCAGTTGCAGGGTTTCCGTGATCAGCGGCTCTGCGCGGATCAGTTCCGGGAAGGCTTGGCCCATCTGGGTGGTCAGCGCCGGCACCAGCTTCCACAGCAAGGGGTCCTGGCAGCCCATCAGGTGGGCGTGGCGCATGCCGCGGCGCATAATGCGCCTCAACACATAACCGCGGCCTTCGTTGGACGGCAGCACGCCGTCGGCAATGAGGAAACTGGCGGCACGCAAATGGTCGGCGATGACCCGGTGCGAAATCCGGCTGTCGCCGTCGGCGGCGGTGTTGGAATGTTCGGCGGAGGCCGCAATGAGGGCCCGCATCATGTCGATTTCGTAATTGTCGTGGGTGCCCTGCATGACGGCGGCAATGCGCTCCAACCCCATGCCGGTATCGATGGAGGGCCGTGGCAACTCGACGCGCTGGTCGGGGGTCAGCTGTTCGTACTGCATGAAGACCAGGTTCCAGATCTCGATGAAACGGTCGCCGTCCTCATCGGGGCTGCCCGGCGGCCCGCCCGGGATATGGTCGCCATGGTCATAGAAGATTTCCGAACACGGCCCGCAGGGACCGGTGTCGCCCATGGCCCAGAAATTGTCAGAGGTGCCGATGCGGATGATCTTGCTGTCCGGCAGGCCGGCGATCTTCTTCCACAGGTCGAAGGCCTGGTCGTCGTCGGCATAGACGGTGACCAGCAGCTTATCCGCCGCCAAGCCGTATTCCTTGGTCACCAGATTCCAGGCCAGTTCGATGGCCAGGTCCTTGAAGTAATCACCGAAGGAGAAATTGCCCAGCATCTCGAAGAAGGTATGGTGGCGGGCCGTGTAACCGACGTTTTCCAGGTCGTTATGTTTGCCGCCGGCGCGCACGCATTTCTGAGAGGTGACGGCTCGGTTATAGTCGCGCTTCTCGGCACCGGTGAAGACGTTCTTGAACTGCACCATGCCGGCGTTGGTGAACATCAAGGTCGGATCGTTGCGCGGCACCAGCGGCGACGAGGAAACCACCTCGTGGCCGTTGTCGGCAAAATAGTCCAGAAACGCCTTGCGGATATCGTTAACGGTCTGCATGGGCCATACTTTAGGGGCGAAGCCCCCGCAACAAAAGAGTTTCAAACACGCTTATAATCAGGGTGAGGCTTTTAGCGCGTCCCCAGCGGCCTGTCCAGAATGGCGGCTTGCCGAGCTTAGGCCCTTGCCCGCCAGGGGGGAATGGGTAACCATATCTGCCCCCTTCATTTGGAGCGACGGGCCATGAGCAGCGGCTGGGGCTGCCCCCACGAAGTCAAAGGCCAGTGTTTGAAAGTCACCGGCCGGGCCTGCGATCCCGGCATGAAGGGCTGCGTGCTGTTCGGACGCTTCACCCACACCAACCCAGAAAAACAGCCGCCGAAGGGGCTCAAGAGAGGGGTAGAGCGCAAAGCACCTCCCAAAAATAATTAGGAAGGTAAATTGCTTAATCGAGCAGAAAATTCAGCCGTTCGTCGGTTTTTGCCGGGGTGATTTCCAGGATTTCAGCGTTCACCACATTTTCAGCCACGAACGGATCGCCGTTCACCCTGTTTTGCAGGTCCGGCCTGGTCGTGTTGTGCGCCACAATCCCACCGCCCAAATTGGGTTGCAGGCTACCGGCCACCAAGAACACGCCGTCATCAAAACCGCGTTTGATCCATTCATTGTGGCCTTCCATGAATTGGCCGGCATTGCCTTTGTTGTCTGAAAACTTGAGAAGCACGATAAACATCGGCTGTATCCTCCTGTTAAGGAATTTTATTAACCACTAAGACAGTGAGACAGTGAGATTTGGGTATCCGCGAATAAAAATTACTCACTGCCTTTGTATCTCAGGGGTTCAAATAAAACAGGGGAACCGAAGTTCCCCTGTAAAAAACCACACCAAGCCTGAGCTTAAGTCAATAAACGCGAGCGTTTATTCCCCCACTTCCGCTTCCGGTGCAGGGCCGCCGATGGTATCGGGCTCTTCGCCGTCGGCCTCTTCCGAGTCGCGGCCCGGATCGTCGAGCATTTTCTCGGAGACCAGCCCGGCGTTCTGGCGGATGAGGGCTTCGATCTGATCGGCCTTTTCCGGGTTGTCGATGAGGAATTTCTTGGCGTTCTCGCGGCCCTGGCCGATGCGTTCGGAATTATACGAGAACCAGGAGCCGGACTTCTCGACGACGCCGGCCTTGACGCCGAGGTCGAGGATTTCGCCGGTCTTGGAGACGCCCTCGCCGTACATGATGTCGAATTCGACCATCTTGAACGGCGGCGCCAGCTTGTTCTTGACCACTTTGACCCGGGTCTGGTTGCCGACCACCTCGTCGCGGTCCTTCAAAGCCCCGATGCGGCGGATTTCCAGGCGTACCGAGGAATAGAACTTCAAGGCGTTGCCGCCCGTCGTCGTTTCCGGGTTGCCGAACATGACGCCGATCTTCATGCGGATCTGGTTGATGAAAATAATGGTGGTGTTGGATTTCGACACCGAGCCGGTCAGTTTGCGCAGGGCCTGGCTCATCAACCTTGCTTGCAGCCCGACATGGTGGTCGCCCATCTCGCCTTCCAGTTCGGCGCGGGGCACCAGGGCGGCGACGCTGTCGACGACCAGCAGGTCAACGGCGCCGGAACGGACCAGAGTGTCGGTGATCTCCAGCGCCTGTTCGCCGCCGTCCGGCTGCGAAATCAGCAGGTCATCGATGTTGACGCCCAGTTTCTTGGCATAGACCGGGTCCAAGGCATGTTCGGCGTCGATAAAGGCACAGGTGCCGCCGACCTTCTGGGCCTCGGCCACCGCATGCAGGGCCAGGGTGGTCTTGCCGGAAGCCTCCGGGCCGTAGATTTCGACGATGCGGCCGCGCGGCAGGCCGCCGATGCCGAGGGCGATATCCAGGTTGATGGAACCGGTGGAGACGACCTCGGTCTCGACGGTTTCGCGCTGGCCCAGGCGCATCACCGAGCCCTTGCCGAAGGCACGTTCAATTTGGGTGACAGCGGCGTCGAGCGCCTTGTTCTTGTCCATGGTGCCCTTTTCCACTAAGCGCAATGCGGTTTCCGACATGACGACCTCTCTTATTTCATAGCGTGTAAACGGATGCAACGTCCTTCAATGTACCTATTTTGTTCTCATATGCAAATACTTTTTTTAAGTCTTTGTTATTATTTATTAATTCATACCATGTTCGAATTTTGTCCACTGCAAAATGAACAGCCTAAAGGGGCTGTTGTCCAATCTGCCATCGACCGGAACTTGTATTGGACGTGGCCGAATCTGACGGGTTATGGATCTCCCCCCTTGACCCCGGCCTAAAAGAACTATATTACTTATACCTCCCTAAAAGTTCGTGTAATATTAGGGAAATGACACATTTTAATTCTTTTAAAGTATTTAGCCGGAGACCCGACCATGCCCGACGGAAACCAGACGCCACCCGTTCTCACCGCCAAGATGAAGCTGGAAGCCACCTGCCCCAGCCATGCCCGCACCGATGTGGTCATGGGCCACCACGAACTGGTCATGGATGAGCCCGAAGCCCGCGGCGGCACGGATTTGTCGTTGTCCCCCGTTCAAACCTACGTCTCCTCGCTGTTTGGCTGCACCAACGTCATCACCCATAAATGCGCCCACAAATTAGGCGTCACCATCCATGAAATGACCATCCAGGGCACGGTCATCTTCGACCGCCGCGGCGTCACCCTGACCGAGCCGACGGACCTGCCGATCCCGGAAATCATCATGGATATTGATGTGCGCACCGACGCCACCGATGAGCAGTGGGCCGAAGTGGTCGACTACCTGCACAAGTTCTGCGCCGTCGGCGTCGCCATGAAGGCATCGGGCACCAACATCGTCGAGAACTGGAATCTTATTCGGGATTAATTCCCTCAGGCGCCGGGCGGGCTGCGCTCCCATGCATTGATTGCATAAATGCAATG
>JADHTD010000006.1 GCA_016776525.1 Rhodospirillales bacterium | reverse complement strand
CATGCCCCAACCAGCAGAGTGGATGGTCCAAGGCCAACGGCCCCACGGCAGCGCACCGCCGGTGATCGTTGCGCCAATGGTCTCGGTGAAGATGACCCCCAGCAGACCGGCAGCCAGACCCAGCGTCGCACCCTGACGGGTGATCCACGGGATGTAGGTTACCGCAGCCAGAGACGGCCACATCTGGAAACCGAAGGCAACAGCCAAGCCACCCAACAGCACCAGAGCATCACGCGAATACGTAGCCACCAAGAGAGCGGCAACCACGATAAAGGCAACACCCATCCGGCCAAACAGCTTCTGCGTGGTGTGCGAAGCGGTCGGGTTCAGATAGCGCTTGTAAAGGTCGCGGGTCAGCATGCCGCCGGCGGTGGACATATAAGCCGCACCGGTCGATTGCATGGCCGCCAACGCACACACTGCCAACAGGCCGACGAGCCATGGAACAGTCTCGCCGATGGTGTTGAAGTAGTGCGGGACCAGACCACCTTGCTTATTGGCAGTAAGATCCGGCAGCACCGCAGCAAGCGCGATGCCTGCCTTGGTCACCTCTCCGTTGGCGCCGAGAAGATGGGCACCCATACCCTGGAAGGCCGTGAAGAAGAACAGGATAAGGCCGATCCCGAAGGAGGAAGCCCAAACCTGTTGCGGCGCAAAGGGTTTCGGAGAGTTGTTGGAGAACGACCACATGGTGAAGGCCGGAGCCGACTGGATGCCCATCAGGGCAAACATGTAAGTCAGGCACATGATGCCGGTCCAAAGACCGCCAACCGGGGTTTCTTTGCCAAGGCCGGCCGTCCATTGGATGACGCCCGGAATGGCGAAGTAGGCGTTGTAATCACCGCCGCCATAACCCTTTGTGGTACCCCATTTACCGATGTCGGAAGCGCCCAGTTTGGCGAGGCCGCCCTGGAGAGCATCCCAGCCGCCGGCGTGGTTCAGGGCGATAACACCCGTGATCACAATGCCGAGGGCCAGCAGAACACACTGCAGGGTGTCCACATAGGCCACAGCGCGTAGACCGCCAGTACCCACATAGATCAACACCACAAGTGACAGGATCCACATGCCGAAGTTTGCATCGACCAAGCCGTCCGTCAGAACGTTAAACAGGAAGCCCGAGGCACCCAGCTGCACGCCCAGATATGGGATCGAGAACAGCAGAGCAACGGCCACCGTAAGAATACGGATCGCATCTCCCTGGAAATAATCTGACAGCATTTCGCCCGGCGTGACATACCCGTAACGTTTGCCCAGCATCCACTGGCGTTTCAGGAACAGCACTCCGGTAAACGGAATGGTGATTGTGTAAAAAGAAGCGTAGGCGTATTGGAAGCCATCGCGATAAACCAACCCCGGATGACCCATGAAGGTCCAGCCGGAGAAGGATGTCGCGGTCGCTGCCAGAACAAACACCCACAATGAAATTTGACGTCCAGCAATAAAGTAATCACTGGCAGTCTTCGCCATTCGGGCACTCTTAATGCCCCAGAAAATACAGTAGGCCCAATAGAGCGCTACAAAGACGAATAGCCATACGACTTTCGGTGCCAAGGTTCGTACTCCCCTAAAGCTTTAGCTCAGTCCCTGTTTGGTCAAAATGCGGTCTATAGCAAAAGCCTAAACCGCATCAAAACCTTCGTTCACTTCAAACCTATCGGGAAATAGAGAGGTTGCTCCCAACCCGATTCGGCTTGAAATACCAATAACATTTTACAGAGTCGCGCACAACAAAAGTTATTTTCACTTGCTTTTGACGCAATAAAAACACATTCGTTAACTTAGTATTAAAAGCATTGTAATTTTTCATTTGTCTGTGTTTCCCCATCGCAACGAAACTTGCACTATTGTTTAAAGGTACCTTGTAAGGACTGCGTGGCAGTGCTTTATTTTGGGGTCACAACAATACAAAAAGGCCCGTGGACTAATGGTTATTAGAAATAACGCATATACCGTCGGCGGGGATCACAGGGAATTCAGCTTCACGGAATTTTGATAGTCCTTATCCAGCCCTAGAAGAGGTCGCCGTGCAGTCTCAGATTGATATATTCAGCAAACTCGTTAAGGATTTCATGCGAAATACGCCTTTGGCCGTCGCTGAAGGCACCCCCTGTTCAGAGGTCATTGAACGCCTTGCAACGGAAAAAGCGTCCGGTGCCACGGTAATCGATTCGGAGGGCCGCCCCGTCGGTATCGTCACCGAACGGGACGTGGCCCGTAAAATCGCCTTCAAGATTTCCCCGGAAACGCCGGTCGACGAGGTCATGACGACGCCGGTCATCACCATCTTGGCCAAGGACTATTTGTACCATTCTATCGGCCGCATGCGCCGGCGCGGCCACCGCCATATGCCGGTGGTCAACAAGAAGGGATTGCTGGTCGGCATCCTCAATCTGAAGGATGCCCTGACCGTGGCTTCCAGCCAACTGGTCGGGCAGATCGACCGGCTGACCCACCAGGGCACCCTGAAGGGCCTGAAGAAGGTGAAGGCGGAACAGGTGCAACTGGCCGAAGAACTCTTCGAAAGCCACCTGCCGGCGGCCGAAATCCAGGCCGTGCTGACCCACATCAACAACGACATCTACCGCCGCATCATCGACGCCACGCTCCGCGACATGGCCGCCGAAGGCTGGGGCAAGCCACCGGTCAATTTCACGACCATCGTTTTCGGTTCCGGCGGGCGCGGCGAGAACTACCTGTTCCCGGACCAGGACAACGGCTTCATCCTGGAGGACTATCCGGACGACGATCATAACCGGATCGACAGCTTCTTTATCGAACTGGCAGAGCGCATGACCCGTGACCTGGACGCCGTCGGCCTGCCGTACTGCAACGGCTATTGCATGGCGGTCAATCCGCTGTGGCGCAAGACCCTGCCGCAATGGATCGAACAGATCGACCTGTGGGGGCGCAAGCGCAATTTCGTCGCCATCCGGCTCAGCGACATCTTCTTCGATTTCCAGCCGGTCTGGGGCAACCCGGCGCTGGCCAGGAAGCTGCGCAACAAGGTCGCCGGCATGATCAAAAAGAACCATTTCTTCCTGCAGCAGATGTTCGCCGAGGTGAAGGACCACAACGTGGCCCTGGGGTTCTTCGGTGGCTTGGTCACGGAGCAGGAAAAAAAGAAATACAAGGGCCAGATCAACCTCAAGCACACCGGCACCATTCCCCTGGTCGGAACCGTGCGCCTGCTGTCTTTGCGCGAGGGCGTGAAGGAAACCTCCACGCTGCGGCGGATCGAAGCCCTCAATGGCAAGGGGGTTTTGGATGACACGGAAACGGAACTGCTGTCGGCGGCCTTCGAACTGCTGACCAATACTCTGCTGAAAAACCAGATCAAGGCCTACAAGAAAGACCGCAAGGTCAATTACTATGTCGACCCGGACTCCCTCTCGAAACGCAAGCGGGAAAGGCTGACCGACGCCCTGAAGGACATCGATAACTTCAAGAAACGGGTGCGCGCCGAATTTACGGCTGAGATTTTTTAAAAAAGTTATTAGTTGTTCCCTCAATCGCCGGGCGCGCTGTGCGCCCATGCATGGATTGCATAAATGCAATAGGGCTCGCTCGTATTAACTCGCGGGGCCTCAATGGCCCTAGGTATAGAGCGGCAACCAACCTGATATTTAAGGACTATCGTGGAGCGTAGCGACTAGCGACCAAGCGGGAGCGCAGCCTGTCTGGCGCTTGAGGACAATTTCAAAAATCTAAAACTGCTTCTGCTGGCGCCGTACCTCGACGATTTTGTTGGAGGCCTGGATCGCCTCATCCAGGGTCTTGATATTGCGGGCCTCCATCAGATCCAGCATCTTCAGGAACACCGCCGCCGTCACCAGGGAATCGCCCAAGGCCGTGTGGCGGCCCTGGATCTCAATGGCGAAGCGCTCAGCAATGGCGTCCAGGGTGTGTTCCTGGGTGTGGTCGTGCAGGAAGACCGACAGCAATAGGGTGTCGAGAACCGGATTGTCGAAAACCGCGCCGCTCACCGCTTCCTTCAATTTCAGGAATTTCATGTCGAAGGCGGCGTTGTGAGCGACCAGCACCGCATCCCGGACATAGTCATGGAACTGGGGCAGGATCACCTGCGCCGGCGGGCGGTCCTTGACCATTTCATCGGTGATGCCGTGGAACTGGATGGAAAATTCCGGAATTTCCCGCCCGGGGTGCACCAGTTGCGAGAAGGATTCGCCGGTCAGGATGCGGTTGTTGACGACGCGCACACCGGCGATGGAAATGATCTCGTCGCCTTCCGACGGTTTCAGCCCGGTGGTTTCGGTATCGAAGACGACGAAGGTCAGGTCGCGCAGCGGGGTTTCCAGGAGGGACGAGGGTTGCTGCTGCCGGTTGAGCAGGCCGAAGTCGTAGAATTCGGGCCGTGACGGGATATTCAGGCCGGTGCCGTCATGGGACAGTTGCGAGCCGAACACCGGCAGCCGCAGGCGGGCATAGCCGTCGCGGTGCGGCTGGCTCCAGAATTCCGTCTTGTGGTGGTCGAGGACGGCGCGGACGCTGAGATTGCCGAGCGCCTCCACCAGTTCGCTGTCGAGCCAGGATTCGACGATGGTGGCCGGAATGACCTCGCCCTCCCAGATAATATCCAAGTTGACCCGGCGTGTATCGTCGCTGTCCGGCAACGAGGCTTCTAGGTCGAAATTGGTGATGCCGGTGTGTTCTCTAACCTGATGGACGATGCGGTCGAGCAGTTCAACCAGGGTGTAGCTGTCGCCGTGCAGCCAGTGGGGGATGCCGGTCATCACCCCGTCGATGCCTTTTTCCTCGCGCAGGCGGCGTACCACGCTATTGAGAAGATTGGCCGAATAGATGTCGGTCATCGGCCAGTGGCCGGTGATGATGTCGCGGTATTCGGCGGCGTTTTCCTGAACCCGCTGACTGAGGTTGCGGCTTTCCTCCAGCACCACGTCCTTGAAGGCCGTCTCCTGGGCCTCCTCGAGGTTGGCGCGGGTGGCGAGGATCTCGGCCGCCGCCAGCAGGCTGGCGACGGGGCGGCGGAGGCCGACGGTGGCCTCCTTGAGCAGGGTGTCCCGGCGGCCCAGTTCGGCTAGGTCGTGGGTCTTGTCCTCGAAGGTCACCACATAGCCTGTCGGCGTTTCGTCATCATCCAGCACCAGGCTCATCTGCCCTTCCAGGATATAGCGGCCATCGGCGGTGGAACTCATGATGGTGGCGTTAAGCCCCCGTGGGTGGGTTACGTGACGGCCTTCGGTGAGGCGGTTAGTCAGCCGTTCCATGGCGTGCAGGAAGGGTTGGCGGTTGGTGACGCTGAACAGGGACCGCCCCAGGCCCAGTTCGCCGCCCACATGCAGCAGTTCCAGGGCGCGCTTGTTATAGAGCAAAATCTGGTGGTTGAGGTTGCAGATCACGACCCCTTCGTGCAGGTCGCGAAGGGTCGCTTCCAGGCGGCCTTTCTGTTCTTCAGCCAGGACGGTGGCGTTGAGGATGGTCTCGCTGGTTTCCTGGCGGGCCTCGGCGACGGCGGCGGCCATGGCCGTGACGGCCGCCGATAACTCGCCCAGGTGTTCGGCCCCGGCGGTGTCGATCTTGTGGTCCGGGTTGGCATGGGCCACCGTCTGCATGCCGCGGATCAAGCTGCCGACCGGCACGGCGATGGCGCGCTCCAGGAAAAACCAGACGATGACGACGAGGGCGAGGACGGCAACGGCGCCGCCGCCGCCGTAAATGAACAACAAGCCGCCGACCTTGTCCGGGGCGGCATCGGGCACGGTGGTGACCAGCATGAAGATGCCGCCGCCGAGGATGGCGGCGACGGCCACGGCCAGTCCGGCAAAGGTCAGCATGATAAGGCGTCGAATGTTCATGGCGGCGTTCCGTTTGTTTTTATCGGTTGTTTCGGTCTTCCGTTTAACTGTGGCCGGATTGCCTGCGGTCAGTTTAGCCCGGATCCCCCATCACCGCCTTGACCGCGTTGGCCAGGGTGTCGATGGAGAACGGCTTGGTAATGTAGTCGTCGGCGCCCAGCGCCAGTCCTTTCTCCCGTTCCGTCTGCCGGTCCTTGGCCGACAGCATGACGATCTTCATGTCCTTGCAGTGGGGCAGGGCGCGCACCGTCTGGCAGACGTCGTAGCCGTTGCGCTTGGGAATATCGATATCCAGCAGCAACAGGTCTGGTGCCTGCTTGACCACTTCGTTGAGCGTCGCTTCGCCATCGCTTGCTGTGCGCACGTCGTCAAAGCCGGACTCCTTCATCAGGAATTTGAGCGACAGCAGCAGGTTCGGTTCGTCGTCGGTAATCAGCACGGATTTAGTCATGGTCTCGTTTCCCGCCGTGAAAGCCTCTGTTTGATTCGTTTTTTGCAGTCTATCACGGGTCTGCCGGCGTTTTCACGACTCTTTGTTCGGTTCGGCCCCGACGGACGTTTCCCCCGTTGCGGGCCATGAGGGGATGGGTTAAAACGCACCCGCCGAACCTTATACCAAGACCCAACCGGAGACCCAGTGCATGGCCGCTTATCAATATATCTATGTGATGAAGGACCTGAAGAAGAACTTCCCCGGCGGACGGGAAGTCCTCAAGGGCATCACCCTGTCCTTCCTGCCCGGCGCCAAGATCGGCGTGCTGGGGCCGAACGGGGCCGGTAAATCGACGCTGATGAAGATCATGGCCGGTATCGAAACCGAGTTCGGCGGCGAAGCCTGGGCGGCGGATGGCGTTCGGGTCGGCTACCTGGCCCAGGAACCGGACCTGGACCCGTCGAAAGACGTCGAAGGCAACATCATGGAAGCCCTGGTCGAGACCAAGGCCTTGCTCGACCAATTCAACGCCATCAGCGAAAAATTCGCCGAACCCATGGAAGAAGACGAAATGAACGAGCTGCTCGCCGAACAGGGCGAGTTGCAGGAAAAGATCGACTCCGTCAACGGTTGGGAGTTGGAGCGCACCATCGAGATCGCCATGGACGCCCTGCGCTGTCCGCCGGGCGATGCCGACGTGAGCAAATTGTCGGGCGGTGAGCGCCGCCGGGTGGCGCTCTGCCGGTTGCTGCTGGAACGCCCCGACATCCTGATGCTCGACGAACCGACCAACCACCTGGACGCCGAGTCGGTGGCCTGGCTGGAACGCTTCCTCAACGAATATGAAGGCACCGTCATGCTGGTCACCCATGACCGGTATTTCCTGGACAACGTCACCGGCTGGATTCTGGAACTGGACCGCGGCCGCGGCATTCCCTACGAGGGCAATTATTCGTCCTGGCTGGAACAGAAGCAAAAGCGCCTGGCCCAGGAGGAACGCGAGGAAAGCGCCCGCCAGCGGACCCTCAAGCACGAATTGGAATGGGTCAACGCCTCGCCCCGGGCGCGACAGGCCAAGAGCAAGGCCCGCATCACCGCTTATGACACCCTGTTGGCCGAGGCCAACGAGAAGCGAGAAGGCTCGTCGCAGATCATCATCCCGCCGGGGCCGCGCCTGGGCGACTTGGTCATCGAGGCGCAAGCCCTCAACAAGGGTTTCGAAGAAAAACTGCTCATCGAAGACCTCAATTTCAAACTACCGCCGGGCGGCATCGTCGGTGTCATCGGCGCCAACGGCGCCGGCAAGACGACGCTGTTTCGCATGATCACCGGCCAGGAACAGCCGGACGGCGGCAAGCTGCGCTTGGGCGACACGGTCAAGCTCGGCTACATCGACCAGTCCCGTGACAGCCTGGAAGATACAGCAACGGTGTGGGAGGAAATCTCCGGCAAGCTCGACAACATCCCGCTGGGCAAGCGCGAAGTGCAGAGCCGCGCCTATGTCTCCTGGTTCAACTTCAAAGGGGCGGATCAACAGAAAAAGGTCGGCCAGTTGTCGGGCGGTGAGCGCAACCGGGTGCACCTGGCCAAGATGCTGCAAACCCAAGCCAACGTATTGCTGCTGGACGAACCGACCAACGACCTCGATGTGGAGACGCTGCGCGCCCTGGAAGACGCGCTTTCCGAATTCGCCGGTTGCGCCGTCGTCATCAGCCATGACCGCTGGTTCCTGGATCGGCTGGCGACGCATATTTTGGCCTTTGAAGGGGATTCACAGGTGGTCTGGTTCGAAGGCAACTACGAAGACTACGAGGCCGACCGCCACCGCAGGCTGGGCACCGACGCCGACCAACCCCACCGGATTAAGTACAAGCCTTTGAAGCGGTAAACTTAAGACACGGAATTCCCTGAAAAGATGCCCTATGTTATTTAAAATTTTACTCTGCATTTTCAGTGCGGTGCTTGCCGGCTGCGCCGGGGTCGGTGTGGAAGGGGCGAATATCGCCAAGGACAAGGTAACCATCAGTAAAAATATTGACCCGGCAAAACGGGGCGATGCAAAAGCGCAATTCAAGGTGGGTGAAGCCCTTTGCTGCTCTCCACGTGAAGAAACGGGCCGGTTCTATAACACGCGAACCTCAATCGCCTGGCTGTGTGCCTCAGCTCGCCAAGGCTATGCCCCGGCAATGCATAAGATCGGAAAAATTTATTCGGGCGATGTTGTCGATGGTGTCCGCTTATTTCGCCGCGCAGCGATGGGCATTGCCGGGTCCAGCGAAAATCTTCCGGTGGCTTATGTTTGGTTGCGACAAGCGGTCGATGGCGGCTTTAAGGATGAGGACGATCTCGCCACAAAGGTCTGGCGGGATCTCACCGCGCCGCAGCGTCAGACGGCAACCCACCTCTATCAATCCGGCTTGAAAACCAAATGTCTGTGGGATGATGTCATCGGGAAAGGGCAATAACCGGCTGCATCCGAACAGCCACCGTCTGTTTCAATACCCGTCAATCCGATCCGTTAATGCAATAATACACTGGACAAACCCCTATAGACAACATATATAAAGATATCTTTATGTCTTTATCCTTAAGCTCTGTATGGTTTTAGAGGTTTCGTTTTGGCGCAACAGATCGACACAGTCCTGACGGCTTTGAAGGCGGCGGCGGACCCGACCCGCCTGCGGCTGCTGGCGCTGTGCCTGCACGACGAGCTGACGGTCAGCGAACTGGTGCAGATTTTGGGCCAGAGCCAGCCGCGCGTCTCCCGGCACCTGAAACTGCTCACCGATGCCGGTCTGCTGGAACGCTTCCGCGAAGGCAGCTGGGTCTTCCACCGCTTGGCGGACGGCGGCGCCTCCAACGGCCTGGCCGGTGATTTAGCGAGCCTGCTGCCGCAAGCCGACGAGACCCTTCTACAGGACCGCCACCGGCTGGCCGCCGTCAAGCAGGCCCGCTCCGATGAAGCGGCTCTCTATTTCCGGGACAACGCGGCGGGCTGGGACCGCCTGCGGTCCCTGCATGTGGACGAGGCCGAGGTCGAAAAACGGGTGCTGTCCCTGTTGCCGGAAAGCGGCATCGGCGACCTGCTGGACCTGGGCACCGGCACCGGGCGCATGCTGGAACTGTTGGCCGGGCGCATCCGCCGCGGCCAGGGCCTCGACCTCAGCCACGACATGCTGACCGTGGCCCGCGCCAACCTGGAACGGGCCGGGCTCGATCACTGTCAGGTCCGCCAGGGGGATATCTACCGGCTGCCCTTCGCCGACGGGTCGTTCGATGCCATCACCATCCATCAGGTGCTGCACTTCCTCGACCAGCCCGCTACCGCCCTGGCCGAAGCCGCCCGGGTGCTGCGCCCGGGCGGGCATCTGCTGCTGGTCGATTTCGCGCCCCATCAATTGGAAGAATTACGCGCCGAGCACAACCACCGCCGCCTGGGATTCGCCGATAAAGACGTGGAGGCCTGGCTCCAGGCGGCCCATCTGCAACAGCTGCGGACGGAAGTCCTGCCCGGCAATCCCCTGACCGTCACTGTCTGGCTGGCGGCCTGTCCCGAAGACGGACGCCCCAACAGCCAACTTGCAAAGGAACAATCGTGACCAGCAAAGACAAACTTTCCTCCCTGGCCTCATCGCTGGCCGTCGCGGCGCCGCTGCCCCGGCACGTGCGGGTCTCCTTTGAGTTCTTTCCCCCCAAGACGGAGAAGGCCGAACAGAACCTGTGGGCCTGCATCGAACGGCTGGCGCCCCTGAAACCGGCCTATGTGTCGGTGACCTATGGGGCCGGTGGCACGACGCGGGAACGCACCCACGCGACGGTGACCCGCATCCGCCGCGAGACCGACCTCAAGCCGGCGGCGCATCTGACCTGTGTCGGGGCCAGCCGCGACGAGATCGACGCCGTTGCCCGCCAATACTGGGAGGAAGGCGTGCGCCATATCGTGGCGCTCCGCGGCGACCCGCCGGAAGGTGCCGGCGGTTACGTTCCTCATAAAGACGGCTATGCCTATGCCTCGGACCTGGTGGCGGGTTTGAAAAAAGTCGCTGACTTCGAGATCAGCGTCGCCGCCTATCCGGAAGCCCACCCGGAATCGCCGAGCTTTGAGGCCGACATCGATAACCTGAAACGCAAGATCGACGCCGGCGCCACCAGCGCCATCAGCCAGTTCTTTTTCGACACGGAAGTCTATCTGCGCTTCCTCGACCGGGTGCGGTCAGCCGGCATCACGGTCCCCGTCATTCCGGGCATCCTGCCGGTGACCAATTTCCAGCGCGTCCTGCAATTCGCCGACCAGTGCGGCACCGACATCCCCGCCTGGATGGCCGAACTGTTCGACGGCCTGGATGAGGAACCGGACACGCGCCGCCTGGTGGCGGCGACGGTGGCCGCCGAACAATGCCGGGTGCTGCACGCCAACGGCGTCGAGGATTTCCATTTCTATACCCTGAACCGGGCCGACCTGGCTTATGCCATCTGCCACATCCTCGGCGTCCGTCCTGCTACGCAGGATTTAACTCAAGAGTCTTCACATGCCTGATTTGCAAAGCATTCTAAAAGACCGCATCATGGTGCTGGACGGTGCTGCCGGTACCATGATCCAGGACTACGGCTTGTCGGAAGAAGACTTCCGCGGCGAGCGTTATGCCGGTCACACCAGCGACCTCAAAGGCAACAACGATATCCTGTGCCTGACCCGGCCCGAAGTCATCCGGGAAATCCACGACGGCTTCCTGGAGGCCGGGGCCGATATCATCGAGACCAATACCTTTAACGCCACCTCCATCTCACAGGCCGATTACGGGCTGGAGGACGTGGTCTATGAGTTGAATTTGGAAGCCGCCAAGCTGGCCCGCCGGGCGGCCGATGCGGCGACGGCCAAGACCCCGGACAAACCCCGCTTCGTGGCCGGTGTGCTGGGGCCGACCAACCGCACGGCCTCCATTTCGCCGGACGTCAACGATCCCGGTTTCCGCAATGTCACCTATGACGGGCTGGTCGAAGCCTATACGGAAGCCCTGCGCGGCCTGGTTGATGGCGGCGTCGACCTTGTGCTGGTGGAAACGGTCTTCGATACCCTCAACTGCAAGGCCGCCATCTACGCCATCCTGCAATTTTTCGAAACGGTTGGGATCAAGCTGCCGGTGATGATCTCCGGCACCATTACGGATCAATCGGGGCGCACGCTCAGCGGCCAGACGCCGGAGGCTTTCTGGAATTCCGTCGCCCATGTGCAACCGCTCAGCGTCGGCTTCAACTGCGCGCTGGGGGCCGAGGACCTGCGCCAGCATATCCAGGATATCGCCTCCGTCGCCGGGGTGCCGGTCAGCGTCCATCCGAACGCCGGCCTGCCCAACGAATTCGGCGCGTACGAAGACAGCCCGTCCTATATGGCCGGGCACCTGAAGGAATTCGCGACGAGCGGTTTCGTCAACATCGTCGGCGGCTGCTGCGGCACGACGCCGGACCATATCCGGGCCATCAGTGAGGCTGTCGACGGTATCCCGCCGCGCCAAGTTCCGGAGACCGAACCCCAATGCCGCCTCAGCGGCCTGGAGCCGCTCAACTTCGGAACGGTGACCGGCTTCGTCAATGTCGGCGAGCGCACCAATGTCGCCGGTTCGGCCCGCTTCGCCAAGCTGATCCGGGAAGAAGATTACGAGACAGCCCTGAATGTCGCCCGCCAGCAGGTGGAGAACGGCGCCCAGATCATCGACGTCAATATGGACGACGCCATGCTCGATGCCGAGCACGCCATGGAGACCTTCCTCAAATTGGTGGCGTCGGAGCCCGATATCAGCCGCGTGCCGGTGATGGTCGACAGTTCCAAACTGTCGGTGATTGAAGCCGGGCTCAAATGCATCCAGGGCAAGGGCGTCGTCAACTCCATCAGCCTCAAGGAAGGCGAAGAGGCATTTATCTCGCACGCCCGCATGATTCGCCGCTTCGGGGCCGCCGTCATCGTCATGGCCTTCGACGAAGACGGCCAGGCCGACAGCCAAGCCCGCATGGTCGAGATTTGCAGCCGGTCGTATCGTGTGCTGACAGAGGTCGTCGGCTTTCCACCGCAGGATATTATCTTCGATCCCAACATTTTTCCGGTGGCCACCGGCATTGCCGACCACGACAATTATTCCGTCGATTACATCGCCGCCACAGCCGAGATCAAAAAGACCCTGCCCCATGCCCTGATCAGCGGCGGCGTCTCCAACATGTCCTTTTCGTTTCGCGGCAACAACCCGGTGCGCGAAGCCATGCACGCGGTCTTCCTCTACCACGCGACCCGGGCCGGCATGGACATGGGTATCGTCAATGCCGGGCAGTTGGCGGTCTATGCCGATATCCCCGACGACCTGCGCCAGCGGGTCGAAGACGTCGTCCTCAACCGCCGAGCGGACGCCACCGAAAGGCTGCTGGCGGTAGCCGGTGAGGCCCAGGGCCAGGCCAAAAAAGAAACCGAAGACCTATCCTGGCGCGAGGGCAGCGTTAGCGATCGGCTGACCCATGCCCTGGTCAAGGGCATCACCGAATACATCGTCGAGGATACGGAAGAGGCCCGCCTGCAGGCCCAACGCCCCATCCATGTCATCGAAGGCCCCCTGATGGACGGCATGAACGTCGTCGGCGACCTTTTCGGGTCCGGCCAGATGTTCCTGCCGCAAGTGGTGAAAAGCGCCCGTGTCATGAAACAGGCGGTAGCCCACCTGCTGCCCTTTATCGAGGCGGAAAAAGTGGTCGGCGATACCGCCAGCAGTTACAAGGGCAAAATCCTGATGGCGACGGTGAAGGGTGACGTCCACGACATCGGCAAGAACATCGTCGGCGTCGTTCTCCAGTGCAACAACTTCGAAGTCATCGATCTCGGCGTCATGGTCCCCTATACGACGATCCTGGAAAAGGCCCGGGAAGAGAATGTCGACATCATCGGCCTCAGCGGCCTGATCACGCCGTCGCTAGAGGAAATGGTTACCGTCGCCCGCGAGATGGAGCGTGGCGATTTCAACATTCCCCTGCTGATCGGCGGGGCCACCACCTCGAAGGCGCATACGGCGGTGAAGATCGCCCCGGCCTATACCGGACCGACCGTCTATGTGACCGATGCGTCGCGCGCCGTCGGCGTCGCCTCGAACCTGACCAGCGAAACCCTGCGCGACGGTTTTGTCCTGTCCACGGAAGAAGAATACAGCGAGGTCAGGGCCAAGCACGGCGGCGGCGACAGCACCCGGCACCGCCATGATCTGGCCGCTGCCCGTGCCGCCAAGCACGCTATCGACTGGTCAAACGAGCAGCCGCCGAAACCGTCGTTCCTGGGGCTTAAGACCTTCGACGATTACGATCTGGCGGAACTGGTGGCGCGCATCGACTGGACGCCGTTCTTCCGCACCTGGGAATTACAGGGGACCTATCCGGCGATCCTCGAGGACCCGAAAGTGGGTGAGGCGGCCCAGAACCTCTTCAACGACGCCCAGGCCATGCTGCAACGGATTGTCGGTGAAAAATGGCTGACGGCAAAAGCCGTCATCGGGTTCTGGCCGGCCAATACCATCGGCCATGACGATGTCGAACTCTATACCGATGAGGACCGCAAAACGGTCGAGACGACGGTTCATTTCCTGCGCCAGCAGATGCAGAAACGGGAAGGCCGCGCCAATCATTGCCTGGCCGATTACGTGGCGCCCAGGAAATCCGGCATTGCCGACTACATCGGCGGCTTCGCGGTGACCGCCGGTATCGGCATTGAAGAAAAGCTGGCCGAATTCCAAGCGGCCAACGACGATTACAACGATATCCTGCTGAAGGCCCTGGCCGACCGTCTGGCCGAAGCCTTCGCCGAACGCATGCATGAGAGGGTGCGCACCGAGTTCTGGGGCTATGCAGCCGACGAAATCCTGGATAACGAAGACCTGATCAAGGAACGCTATCAGGGAATCAGACCGGCGCCCGGTTACCCGGCCTGCCCGGACCATACGGAGAAGGCGACGCTGTTTAAGCTGTTGGATGCCGAAAAGAAAGCTGACATCAACCTTACAGAAAATTTTGCCATGCTTCCAACGGCCTCCGTTTCCGGTTACTATTTTACTCATACCGATTCGCAGTATTTCGGAATCGGCAAGATCGGCCGCGACCAGGTCGGCGACTATGCCAAGCGCAAGGGGATCGACGTCGAAGAAGCTGAGCGCTGGCTGTCTCCTATCTTGGGTTACGAGCGCTAAACAATAATAGGAGAGTGCTCGTGTCCGATACCGTTGAAATCTATATCTGCAAGGAAGGTCAGGCCCTGCAACAAGGCCAGGTCGCCTATGCCGACGATATTGATAACAAGATGCATGCCGAGAAGGATGCTATCGAGCGCTGCAGGGGTAAGGCGTGGATTCAGAAACTCGCCTATTACAAGATCAACGGAGAGGGCGACTTCCGGATTATCTTTACCTACACCAACCCGGATTTCGAATCCGGCAGTGGCCCGAGAAAAACGGTCGGGCGCTTGCAGGCATCGGCTAAGGGCAAAAAACGCACCGCTAAGCCGACAACCTTTAACCGGAAATCCACCAAGCCCCGGGCTAAAAAGCTAAAACAGAAGCCGAAAGGCCTGATGCAGAAGATTTCCGGCGTTTTTAGATAACGCACACCCCGCTCCCATCATCCCTTATTCCAAGCTGCCAAAGAGCCCGGCGGTCAGGCGATCAGTTTGCCGGCCAGGGTTTTCAGTTTTGCCTGTAAATCGACGGGCGTGAAGGGTTTGGCGATGTAGGCGCTGACCCCGGCGTCGCGGGCTTCCAAAATGGCTTCTTTGGTGACGTTGGCGGTCAGCATCAGGAACGGCACATCCTTGTCCTGGGACCGGATATGTTTGAGGACATCCAGGCCGCTCATCCCCGGCATCGACCAGTCGCAGATGATCAGGTCAAAGGATTCCGGGGTGTCTGTAAAAAGATCGATACCTTTTTTTCCGGTGTCGGCCGTGACGATCTTATGCAGGCCCAGGTCCCGGAGCACAAAACGGACGATACCCAGAATCTGTTCATCATCGTCGATGATCAGAATCTTGAGTTCCTTGATGTTTGTCTTTTTGCCGGACGGGTGCATGGCATTCCCCTTAAGGGCTTCTATCATAAGGCCATATCAATTTAATTGAAATCTTTGCATGGCTGTAACCCTGTTGCTTTTGAGCGGCGTCACTTGCGGTTCAGTGGGGTTTGCGCAGAAAGGCCGTGAGGACCACGGCAAGACCGGCCAGGGCGGCGGTCATGGTGAAGCTGCTCTGGAAACTGCCGCTCTGGTCGGCCAGCATGCCGGCAATGGCGGGGCCGAGCATCTGCCCGAAACCGAAGATAAAAGTAATCAGGCCCAAGGCCGCCGCCGCCCGTTCCGCGCCCATGTAATCACCGGCGGCGGCAGCCATGATCGACGGGATGCTCCAGGCGACGATGCCGAAAAGGGCGATGGACAGATACAGGTAGGCAACGGGAAGGTCGGCGGCAACCAGCAGGTAGGCCGCCGTCTGGGTGGCGAAGACGATCATCATGCCCGCCTTGCGGCCCAGGCGGTCCGAAAGCGACCCGAAGACCGGCCCCGACAACAGGCTGAGAAGGCCGATCCAGGCCCAAACCTGTCCGGCGGCGGCCTCAGAGAAACCACGCTCCTGCACCAAAGCGGTGACGATGAAGGTGGCATAAATCACATAGGTGTAGCCGAACAGGAAATAGATCGTTCCCAAGTGCAGCAGGACCGGTGACTTGTGTAGCGGTTTTTGCAGGGCCGGCGGGGCGGCAGGCGAAGCGCTATCCTGGCCGCCGACGGAGTCGAGGCCGATGATGCGCGGGTTGTCCTTGATGAGTACGGCGCAGACGGCGGCGATCCCTAAACAGGCCAAGCCGATAATCAACCAGCTGGTGCGCCAGCCTTCGGCGCCTTCGGCGGCATTGACCCAGGGCACCAGCATCCCGGAAAAGACGATGCCGAGGCCGCTGCCGCAGACCATAAACCCGGCCGCCCGGCCGCGCCGGCGGCGGGTGAACCAGTGGGCGACGAGGGCCATGGCCAACAGGTTGCCGCCGCCGCTGCCGATACCGGTCAGGAAATAGAGCCCCATGACGGTGAAAAAACCGTCGGCGCGGCTGATCAGGATGATGGTGGCGCCGACCAGGATCAAACTGACGGCGATCAGGAAGCGCGAGGTGAGGCGCCGCAGCAGGTGCCCGACGGCAACCACGGAAACAAGATACCCGACGAAGTTAACGGTGCTGATCGTGCCCATTTCGGCATAACTGAGCCCCAGACTGGCGCCCATGGAAGGCAACAGCATGCCCAGCGCAAAGCGGCCCAGGCCGATGCTGGCGAAGACGGCCATGGTGCAGGCAAAAACAATAACCCAGGCGTAATGGAATGGAATGCGGGTGTGCAGCGGCAATCCCCTGGCAGTAAGAAGTTATTTCTTCTTCTTCTTTTCCAGGAATTCCACCATGAAGTCATCAAAGAATTCACTTTTGACAAGATCCTGGATCTTGTCGGGCGGGTTCTTTTCGATACCCATACCGATGATTTCCTTGGTAAGGGTGGCAAGAAGCTTAACGCCGCCATCGGACGTTATGCCGGTTTCCATGAAGTCACGGCCAAGCTTATCCCAAAGGCCTTCGAGGACCGCCACCTTATAGGGAAAAGGCAATGGGACGAGCGTCAAGATGGTTTTGCCATCAAGATATTGCAGGTGATTTTTAACCTGCTTGATCTCATCGACTGTCCAGCTGCCGATCTCCAGGATTACCTTCGGGTTGCTATCGAGAAGAAAATCAAAACCGGGGCCTAAGCTCTTTTTCACCTCATCAATGCGGGTGACATACTTCTTTTTGGATTTGCCTTTTTTGCCGGGATCTCCTTTTGCTTCCTTGACCTCCCAGGTGCCGAGGGCGCGAATGACGTGCGGATCGGAAATTTGCAGGAGTTGGGGCCCCAGGGCGGTGATCTTGGCGCTGTGGTCGAGGCCTTCGGCGACAGCGGTGATGAATTCGGAATCCCAGTCGAGGATCCGGGAAAAGTTATCACCCAGGGCATAGCGCAGCGGCCTCAGGAAATGAACAGGCTTGGCGCTTTGCAGAATTTTGAAATAAGCCTCGTCCTTTTCCATCAGTTTTCCGAATCCGCGGCCCAGGCCTTTCTTCAGTTCGGTGATGCTCAGGGGGTCGAAGCCAACGAGAAAGGAGAGTTTGTAGAGATCCGACGGTGACTTGATTTCATATGACCCCAATATCTCGTCCAGTTTCTTGGCGTCGTGCCCGGCGTCCTTGAGAATCTTGAGGGCGGCGGCGCGCAAAAAGAACTGCCGGGCCTCTTTGACGCTCATGCCGCAGCTGCCGACCGGGACGGTTTTGGATTTCGTCGGCTTGGCTTTCTTGCCTTTGGAACCTTGCCGGAAATTTATGAGTCCGGTCGCCAGCCCAAGGTCAAAGAGATGCATAGCATAGATAAAGACATCAATATCGTCTTCGATGTCTTTCAAGGTGCGCTTGGTGAGCGGCGGCACCGTTCCCGGGCGTCGTCCGGAATAAAGAGCATCCAGGGTTTTCAGGAAGGGAAGGACCTCTTTTTCAACCGTATTGCGGAGCCGGTTCTTCCGGACCAAAGGAACTTTCGGCAGCAAGGAGCCCGCCAGCATACCGCCCATGCCCTGGGCTTTGCCGATGATGATCGCTTGCGGACGCTGTGAAGCCATTGGCCGAATATAAGAATGAGACCGGCAAAACCATGCCGCCGCATCCCCCAATCCCTGAATTTCACCTTCGTTATACGTCTTTAGATAAGAAGCCCCTTGCACGGTTTCAATTAATTGTCGGTATTGGTTAAAGCGGGCGAAAAAGCCTGCAAAGGCGGTATTTGGACGGCGTTTGAGTGGATTTTCCGGCAATCGGTAATTTTTCCGCCCTGCCGCCGTTCGGTGATGGCCCGGCGTGATTGTGGGCCCTATAATCGCCGCCATGTCCCAAGCCCGATCAACATCCCCCACCCTTCTGATACCCGGCGCCCCCGTCCTCGTCGCCGGTATCAAGGAAGCTGTCTGGCTGTCGCCCGATGGCGAGGTGGCCGTCCTCTTCCTGAAAGAGGCCGGGCAGAGAAGCAAGCAACAGCCGCCGATCGTCTGCCATGGCCGGGAAACGGCGCGGCGCTTAGGGCTGGCGGCCCTTGCGGCTTATGACGTGCTGGAACTGTATGCCTTTGTGCGGCCCGCCGATTTCTGCCTGCCGACGCCGCAGGGATTGGCCATGGCCCTCGACCTGGCCCTGCCGGGCACGGCGGAGGCGGAGGCTGAAAGCCTGCTGGCCGTTACCCAGGCCCTGCTGTCGGAACTGGCCGACCCGGTCAAGCCGCTGGGCCGCGAGGTGGCGTCCATCGCCTGGACCTTGCAGCGGGACGGCTGGCCCTGGGGGGCGGCGGTGCTGGCCGCATTGGGTGAAGGCGATGCCCCCCATACCCGCACCCTGCGCCAGGGGCTGCGCATCTGGGAGAAACTTCAGGAATGGCGGGAGTACACGCCGGGCCCGGCGCCGGATGCGTACCCTGTGGAGCCGGTCGAGGCCCGCGCCCGGCTGGTGCAGCTTTTGGGGTCGCGTTCCGAAGACCGTCCAGAACAGGCCGAGTATGCATCCGCCGTGGCGGCTGCTTTCCTGCCCCGGGACAAGGCGGAAGAACCGCACCTGGTCTTGGCCGAGGCCGGTACCGGGGTCGGTAAGACCTTGGGCTATATCGCCCCGGCCAGCGTCTGGTCGGAAAAGAACCACGGCTCCGTCTGGTTCAGTACCTACACCCGCAACCTGCAACGCCAACTGGACGGCGAACTGGACCGGCTCTATCCGGACCCGGCGGAAAAAGCCCGCCGGGTGGTCATCCGCAAGGGCCGGGAGAATTATCTCTGCCTGCTCAATTTCGAAGAGGCGGTCAACCGGTCGGGGTCGAGCCCCGGCACGGAGGATGGCATCGTCGCCCTCGGCCTGATGGCCCGCTGGGCCTTGAACTCGCGCGACGGCGACATGGTGGGCGGCGATTTCCCTTCCTGGCTGTCGGACCTGCTGGGGCGGCGGTTGACCATTGACCTCACCGACACCCGGGGGGAATGCATCTATTCGGCCTGCGCCCATTATAATAAGTGCTTTATCGAACGCTCCATCCGCCGGGCCCGGCGCGCCGGCATCGTCGTTGCCAACCATGCCCTGGTCATGATCCAGGCGGCCCTGGGCGGGGCCGAGGACGGCCTGTTGCCAAGCCGCTATGTATTTGACGAGGGCCACCAGATTTTCGAAGCCGCCGACGGCGCTTTTTCGGCCCATCTGTCGGCCCTGGAGGCTGCCGACCTCCGGCGCTGGCTGCTAGGGGCGGAAGGCCGCCGCCGGTCGCGCAGCCGGGGCCTGAAAACCCGCATCGAGGATTTAATCAGCGGTATCGACAAGGCCAATGACGCCCTCATAGAGGTCACCCGCGCCGCCCATGCCCTGCCGGGGCCGGGCTGGGGCCAACGCCTCGCCGGTGGCGAACCGGTAGGCCCGGCCGAGGCTTTTCTTTCCCTGGTCCGCCAACAGGTCTATGCCCGCGAGACCAATGCCGGATCACCCTACAGCCTGGAGTCCTCAACCCATCCGCCGGTGCCGGGATTGCTGGAAGCCGCCGGGGAACTGGAAGGCGCCTTAAGCAAGCTGTCGGCGCCGGTGGGACGCCTGATCGGTATTCTGATGGCCCTGCTCGACGACGAAGCGGACGAGTTGGATACGGCGACCCGGCAACGCATCGAAGCGGTCAGCCGCAGCCTCGACCGGCGGTGCATCCAGCAAGTGCAGGCCTGGCGGGATATGCTGGGAGCCTTGCAGGGGGAAACGCCGCCCCAGTTCGTCGATTGGCTCAGCGTCGAACGCATCGACGGCCGCGACTGGGACATGGGCCTGCACCGGCACTGGATCGATCCCGGTATTCCCTTTACCGAAGCCGTCGTCGACCCGGCCCATGGCGTGCTGGTCACCTCGGCCACCCTGCGCGACCTTGCCGACCACGACCACGATGAAGAGGCCGGCTGGCCCAGCGCCGAAATCCGCACCGGGGCCCGTCATTTAGCCGCCGGGTGCCAGCATACTGCCGTACCGTCGCCCTTCGATTACGCCGCCCTGACCCGGGTCCTTGTCGTCGGTGACGTGCGCCGCGACGACCCGGACCAGGTGGCGGCTGCCTACCGGGAACTGTTCCTGGCGGCGGGCGGCGGCGGGCTGGGGCTGTTTACCGCCATCTCGCGCCTCAAGGCTATCCGCGACAGGATTGCCGGGCCCCTCGACGAGGCCGGGTTGCGGCTGCTGGCCCAGCATGTGGACGCCATGGATACCGGCACCCTGATCGATATCTTCCGGGCCGAGGAAGACACCTGCCTGCTGGGCACCGATGCGGTGCGCGACGGCATCGACGTGCCGGGCCGGTCGCTGCGGCTGATCGTTTTTGACCGGGTGCCCTGGCCGCGCCCGGACCTGATGCACCGGGCCCGGCGCGAGGCCTTCGGCGGCCGCACCTATGACGAAATGCTGGTCCGCCTGAAACTCAAGCAGGCCTATGGGCGGCTGATCCGCCGTGCCGACGACCGGGGGGTTTTCGTCATGCTCGACCGGAGCCTGCCGTCGCGGCTGTCGGCGGCCTTTCCCGAAGGTGTCGAGGTGCAGCGTTTGGGCCTTAGGGATGCTTTGCAAGAGACCCGCCGCTTCCTGCATGAGAACGATGATTAAGCGGCAGCCTCTGCGTTTTCTGGTCTTTTGCGGGCTTGCCGTCCTCTATGCCCTGCCGGTGCAAGCGGCCGGCCTCGAAGGCGACGATACCTTCATCCGCCGGGTTATGGCCGACTGGCAGGTGCCGGGGCTGGCCGTCATCGCCATCAAGGACGGCCGTGTCGTTCTGCAAAAGGGCTATGGCGTCCGGGCGGTGGGCGGAACGCAGCCGGTAACGCCGAAGACCCTGTTCGCCCTGGGCTCTATCACCAAAACCGTCACCGTGGCCGGGCTGATGGTGTTGGCTGAACAAGGCAAACTGGACTGGGACGCGCCGCTCAGCCGCCTGCTGCCGGGCTTCAGGCTGAACGACCCTGAGACAACGCGAACTGTAACGCCCCGGCATCTGGTCAGCCACCAGACGGGCCTGCCGCGCCATGATGTGTTGTGGTACGTGGAGGCTTTTTCGCGGGCCGAGATGGTCCGTCGCCTGCGCTATCTCAAAGCGACCGCCCAATCCGCTACGGTGTTTCAATACAACAACCTGATGGTGATGACGGCGGGCGTTCTGGCCGGGCATATCGCCGGCACATCGTGGGAAGACTTCACCCGGCGGACATTGCTGGAACCCCTCGGCATGCGGGCGGCCCACCTGTCGTTGGACGCCTTCCGCCAAACGCCGGACCGGGCTGAGCCCTATATCCTGACGCAGGCGGGACGGGTTGCCTTAGGCCTCCGCAATACGGATGCCATTGCCCCGGCTAGCGGCCTTTATGCCAACGCCGATGACCTCAGTCTTTTCCTCAATCTGTTACTGGCGAAAGGCGGAAAGGTGCTTTCCGCGCCCCGTGTGGCGGCCATGCTGCAACCGCAGATTAAGGCTCCGGGCGGTGACGGCGGGGCGGAACTGGGCCCGCGTCAGTACGGCATGGGCCTGTTCGTCACCACCTACCGGGGGCACCGGCTGGCCTATCATCCGGGCTTCATCGACGGCTATGGCGCGCGCCTGTCGATGCTGCCGGACCGGGACATCGGCGTCCTTGTGCTGACCAACCTGTCCGGCCTCAACCGGGCGCCGACGGTGGTCAGCCGTTACCTGCTCGACCGCCTGTTGGGGTTGGAGCCGGTGCCCTGGAACGACCGCCTGTTGGCGGCGTACCGGCAGAACCCCGTTTCAAATAACGCGCCCCTGAAGACCGGGGCTCCGGCCCATCCGCTGTCCGCTTATGAAGGCGCTTATGGCCATCCGGGCTACGGCACCATTCAGATTGTCGGCAAAGGGAACGGACTGGCCGGGCGTATCCACAAAATCGACTTCGAGCTGTTGCCCATGGGGGGTGATCGCTGGCGGGTGGCGGAAACCGCCTGGCCGTTGCGTCAAGGGTTGGTCATGACCTTTGAGGTGGATAAAGGGCGGCTGTTAACCCCCTTGGCCGACGGTCCCAGCTATCCCTATAAAGTCGGTGCGGTTGCTTTCCAGCGAGTTGACCAGCTGTGATGTCTCAGGAGGTTGTTCAGTCGGTCCACAGTGCCAAGAGGAGACTTGCCGGGGGTCGCTGGGATAATATTTTTCATTGTCAAATAATGGACTGTTCGGAGGAGTGTGGTGGAGATTGATCGAAAGGAAATAAAGGAGAAATTCGGCGGCGATTACATTGCTGATGGGAATACTTTTGTCATGGGGATTGATCGCCGGTTTACCAACCACTTCGCCAGCAGGTTTTCGGAACGCCGCATCTTGGAGACCTGTGCAGGAGCTGGATTTACCACCATCGCGCTTGCGAAAATAGCACGAAAGGTCATTAGTGTAGAAATCGAACCGCTGCATCTGGTCCAGGCAAAACAAAATGTAAAAACAGCGGGTATATCGAATCGAGTTGTCTTTGTTCTCGGAAATATCTTGGACCCCGACCTGCTGAACAGTCTTGCCGATTTTGATTGCGCTTTTATAGATCCTGACTGGGCCGTATCCGGGCCCAAGCACGAATATAGGTTCAGGAATGCCAACACCCGACCGCCAGCGGATGTCGTTCTCTCCATCATATTGCAGCGTACCAAAAACGTTGCCATCGTCTTGCCTCCTTTCATAGACATTCGCGAGCTTGACGGTCTTCCGCCCCACGAGCGTCAATCTCTCTATCTCGACACCAGACATGAACTCTACTGTCTTTATTTCGGAGATTTAAAAACGACTGTCGGTGAGACGGTCTTTCATGAGACCAATTCACCATCATCCTGTTAAGTCTGTCGTAAATTTTCAGGAAATCGAAAGTTGCAATAGATTCCTTTCGGAGCCTGTCGTCAGTAAAAAAACTCCCTAGACTTGACAAGGACTCATACAGAGAGACTTTACCCGGCGTCACGTGACGGCGGAGCAATTGAACGTGCCTAACCGCGCCCCGGCCTGCCCAGGGCATAGAGCACAACACCGGCAATAAAGGTTGCCGCCGCGATCCACAGGGCTTGGGGTGAATAGACCGGGATGTCGCTCAAGAAACCGGTCAAGCTGCCGACCAGGTTGCCGGCGGTGCACA
>JADHTD010000005.1 GCA_016776525.1 Rhodospirillales bacterium | reverse complement strand
ACAACCTGATGCGGGCGCGGGTCATCTTCCAGGGCATCGCCATCGCCGTGTTTGCCCTTTTGGTGCTTTACGCCACGGACTGACGGGAGACCTTTCATGGTCAAGCTGACGAAAATCTATACGCGGGGCGGGGATCGGGGAAAGACCTCGCTGGGCAACGGCGACCGGGTCGCCAAACACAGCCTGCGGGTTGCCGCCTACGGAACGGTGGACGAAGCCAATGCCGTCATCGGCCTGGCCCGGGTGCACGCAACGCCGGAAGCCGACGGCATGCTGGCCCGCATCCAGAACGACCTGTTTGACCTGGGCGCCGACCTCTGCCGCCCCGGCGACGGTTCTGAAGAAGACGGCCCCCTGCGCATCAGCGCCGCCCAGGTCAAACGGCTGGAAACCGAAATCGACGCCATGAACGATGAACTGGAGCCGCTGTCCTCGTTCGTGCTGCCGGGCGGACGGGCGGCGGCGGCCGAACTGCACCTGGCCCGCACCGTGGTCCGCCGGGCCGAACGGCTGGCCACCGAACTGGCCGGCACGGAGCCGCTCAACAAGGAAGCCGTCAAATACCTCAACCGGCTTTCCGACCACCTCTTCCAACTGGCCCGCATGCTTAACGGCAGCGGCGAACACGACGTCTTATGGAAACCGGGAGCCAACCGGTAAGCCTTTGGTAAATATACCAAAATAAATAGGTATTTGAATGCCGAATAACCGCCTTGACCTGACTGCACGGGCGTTTTATGTTGCAACTGCGAAAAGAGTCCTTGGTTTTATTTTCACCAATGATTCCCGAGCTTTAAACAAACAACCAGGGGCTTTTGCGGCCCTGAAAAACCGATGAACAACAACTAGCCGAGGGTCTTCATGAAAGTCCTTGTCGCCGTCAAACGGGTCGTTGATTACAACGTCAAAGTCCGTGTTAAAGCCGACAACAGCGGCGTTGAAACCGCTAATGTCAAAATGTCGATGAACCCCTTCGATGAAATCGCCGTCGAAGAAGCCATCCGCCTCAAGGAAGCCGGTAGCGCCGAGGAAATCATCGTTGTTTCCATGGGCGTCCAGCAGTGCCAGGAAACCATCCGCACGGCGCTGGCCATGGGGGCAGATCGTGGCATTCTGGTGGAAACGGACGACAGCTTGCAGCCGCTGGCCGTCGCCAAGCTGCTGAAAGCGGTCATCGACAAGGAAAGTCCGGAACTGGTCATTCTCGGCAAGCAGGCCATCGACGACGATTCCAACCAGACCGGACAGATGCTGGCGGCGCTCTTGGGCTGGGCCCAGGGCACCTTTGCCTCCAATCTGGCCATCGCCGACGGCAAGGCCACCGTGGTGCGCGAGGTCGACGGCGGCCTGGAAACCGTTTCCCTGGCCATGCCCGTCGTGGTCACCACCGATTTGCGGCTTAACGAGCCGCGCTATGCCTCGCTGCCCAACATCATGAAGGCCAAGAAAAAACCGATCGATAGCACAACCCCCGGTGATCTGGGCGTTGATGTGGCGCCCCGGCTGACCACCCTGAAGGTGGAGGAACCGCCGACCCGCGATGCCGGCGTCATCGTTGCCGATATCGCCGAACTGGTGGACAAACTCAAGAACGAGGCGAAGGTGATCTGATGAGCGTTCTGGTCGTTGCCGAACACGATAATTCGGAAATTAAAGCCGCCACCCTGACCACCATCACCGCCGCCCAGGAGCTTGGCGCCGTGACGGTACTGGTCGCCGGTTGCAACTGCCGCACCTCAGCCGAAGCCGCCGCCAAGATCAGCGGCGTCGATAAAGTGCTGGTCGCCGACGATGAGGCTTATGACCATCCGCTGGCCGAATCCCTGGCCCCGCTGCTGGTCGGGCTGGCATCGGATTATCCCAACCTGCTGGCCCCGGCCACCACATCGGGCAAGAACCTGATGCCCCGGGTTGCCGCCCTCCTGGATGTCGCCCAGATTTCCGAAATCACCAGCGTCGAAAGTCCGGATACCTTTGTGCGGCCGATCTATGCCGGTAACGCCATGGAAACCGTACAGACATCCGACGCCATCAAGGTCATCACCGTCCGCGGCACCGCCTTTGAGGCTGCCCCGGCGGAAGGCGGCAGCGCCGTCCTCGAAGACATCCCGGCAGCCGCCGACCCGGGCCTGTCCAGTTTCGTCGGCGCCGAACTGACCAAGTCCGAACGACCCGAACTGACCAGCGCCGGCATTATCATTTCCGGTGGCCGTGGCATGCAATCCGGTGACAATTTCTCGATGATCGAAGAGATCGCCGACAAACTGGGGGCCGCCGTCGGTGCCTCGCGGGCCGCCGTTGACGCCGGTTTCGTCCCCAACGATTATCAGGTCGGACAGACCGGCAAGGTGGTCGCCCCGGAACTCTATATCGCCGTCGGCATCTCGGGCGCGATCCAGCACCTGGCCGGCATGAAGGACAGTAAAGTTATCGTCGCCATCAACAAGGACGAGGAAGCACCCATCTTCCAGGTCGCCGACTACGGTTTGGTTGAAGACCTGTTCAAGGCTCTGCCGGATTTTTCGGCGGAACTCGACAAATAACCGTAGCAGCCCAACGCGGAGTGAACGATATGACAATCGACATCAAGCAAATCGGAGTGATCGGCGCCGGACAGATGGGCAGCGGTATTGCTCATATCAGTGCCCTGGCCGGCTATGACGTGATCCTCATGGATATTTCCAAGGACCAGTTGGACAAGGCCATGACGGTCATCGAAAACGGCCTGGCGCGCCAGGTCAAACGCGAAAAGATCGCTGAAAGCGACGTCGCCCCGACCCTCAAACGCATCAAGACCGGCGACACGCTCAGCCTGTTTAAGTCCAGCGATCTGGTTATCGAAGCGGCCACCGAAGACGAGGAACTGAAGAAAGACATCCTCCGGGAACTGTGTCCGCTGATGAAGAAAGACGCCATTATCGCGTCCAACACCTCATCGATTTCCATCACCCGGCTGGCCTCTCAGACCGACCGGCCGGAAGATTTCGTCGGCATGCACTTTATGAATCCAGTGCCGTCCATGAAGTTGGTCGAGCTGATCCGCGGCATCGCCACTGGCGAAGACACCTTCAAGAAGATCAACGACCTTGCCGTCAAACTGGGGAAAATACCGGTCAATGCCGAAGATTTCCCGGCCTTCATCGTCAACCGCATCCTTTTGCCGATGATCAACGAGGCCGTCTACACCCTGTACGAAGGTGTCGGTTCGGTGGATGCCATCGACAGCGCCATGAAGCTCGGCACCAACCACCCGATGGGTCCGCTGGAACTGGCCGACTTCATCGGCCTGGATACCTGCCTGGCGGTCATGAACGTGCTGCATGAAGGTCTGGCCGACACCAAATACCGGCCCTGTCCGCTGCTGGTGAAGTATGTCGAAGCCGGCTGGCTGGGCCGTAAGACGGAACGCGGTTTTTATGATTATTCCGGCGAGGTACCGGTGCCGACCCGCTAACAAAAAAGATCGGTAACCGTCAATTAAATGGGGCTTCGGCCCCTTTTTTTTGGCTTATTTAAAGACCGTCCTCTTCCGCCCGTTCCGGCACGTGGATCAGGTCCAGCGCGATACCGGCCTCATCGAGCATTTCCTTGGTGATCATGGCGGCATCCGACCAGCGCACCGAGAAATCGCCGTCTTCCATGCTGGCGGCGTCGGCGACGACGCGGACAATGCCGACCTGGATGATGGCCCGGGCGCAGTCGGCGCAGGGCACATGGGTGACATAGATGGTGCCGCCCTTCAGGGTCATGCCCATGCGCGCCGCGTTGTAGATGGCGTTGCGCTCAGCATGTTCGGTCCAGTCGTACTTGTTGGGCCTCTCGTGGCGTTCTTCCTTCTCGTCGTCGATGAAACGGGGAAAGCCGTTATAGCCGTAGGGGCCCGGCGTGCGGTCTTCGTCGACAATGGCGGCGCCGACCTGGGTCGAACGGTCCTTCGACCAGGTGGATACTTCGCGGGCCAGCCGCAGAAACCGGATATCCCATTTATCGGACATGTAATGATCGCCCCTCAAAGATACATCCACATTTGGGCTGATCTTAGGGGCTAAGGCCGGGGCGTCAACAAAGTAAAAAGGGGGGGGCTGGATAATCCCGGGTAACGAAGGGTGGGGATCAAGCTCCAGCAAATAACGGGTGGGGGCCGGCCCTTTTTTGAATTACCCTCATGCGCCGGGCAGGCTGCGCTCGGCTTTGCTCGCTAGTCGCTGCGCTCCATTGACCCAGGTGATGTTGGGTGGGGGTCAGGTTCCAGAAACTAATGCAACTCGGCGCGGAGTTTCTGGCGCAGGATGTCGATGGAGACCAGTTCACCCTTTTTCTCGAAGCACCAGAACTGCCAGCCGTTGCAGGCCGGGGCTTTTTGGACATGGGCGCCGACTTGATGGATGGAGCCGCGGAAATCGGAAGCAATCAGCGAGCCGTCGGCTCGTACACGGGCCGAATGGCGGCGGCGATGGTCATAGAGCACGGTCCCCGGGTCGAGGATGCCGCGTTCCACCAGCCAGCCGAAGGGAATGCGCGGCTGCGACCGCTTGGCCGGCGTCGTCACCAGATCCGGATCATCGACCGGCCGGACTTTGCGGATTCTCTTTTCGGCCAGGGCCGCATAGTCCGGGTCCCGTTCCAGGCCGACATAGTTGCGCCGGAGCCGCTTGGCGACGGCGCCGGTGGTGCCGGACCCGAAGAAGGGGTCAAGGACCACATCGTCAACATCGGTCGAGGACAGGATGACCCGGTGCAGCAGGGCTTCCGGTTTCTGCGTCGGGTGCGCCTTCTTGCCGTTGACCTTGAGCCGTTCCTGGCCGGTGCACAGCGGGATCAGCCAGTCGGAGCGCATCTGTAAATCTTCGTTGAGGTTCTTCATAGCCTCGTAATTGAAGTGGTATTTGGTGTCCTTGTCCTTGGCGCACCAGAGCAGGGTTTCATGGGCATTGGTAAAGCGCCGCCCGCGGAAATTGGGCATCGGGTTGGTCTTGCGCCAGATAACGTCGTTCAAGACCCAGAAGCCGATGTCCTGCAACAGGCTGCCGACCCGGAAAATATTGTGATAGCTGCCGATCACCCACAGCGTACCTTCCGGTTTGAGCAGGCGGCGGGCTTCCGTCAGCCAATCGTGGCTGAAGCGGTCATAGGCTTCAAACGATGCGAAATGGTCCCAGTCGTCGTTGACGGCGTCGACCTTGGTGTTGTTGGGGCGCACCAAGTCGCCTTCCAATTGCAGGTTATAGGGAGGGTCGGCAAAGACCATGTCCACCGATTCCGATGGCATGTCGCGCATCAAGGCAATGCTGTCGCCCACCAGAATGGTGTTCAGCTGATCCCCGGTAAGGTTCCCTGATTTGGTTGCGGCGCCCTCTTTCGGACGGCTTTTATTGTGTTCCCTGCCCATGGCCAGCACCATGAGTCAGAGCGGAGTCTGCGTCAAGAACTAAATAAAATCAAAGGGTTAGAAGAGATTCCTAATTCAAGATGTGGGAGTCGAAGAGTCCCCCGACCCCAATATCTTGATAATCGGGGCGAAACTTCTGCGGTGGTGCGGAGTGACGCCGAGGCTGTCCAGGGCGGCTTTGTGCTCGGCCGTGCCATAGCCTGCGTTGTGCCCCCAGCCGTATCCCGGATGGGCTTGGTCCAATTCGCCCATGATGCGGTCGCGGGTCACTTTGGCGACGATGGAGGCCGCCGCGATGGAAAGCGATTTGCCGTCTCCCTTGACCACGCATCGGGCCGGACAGATGAGGTCCGGTTCCCGGTTGCCGTCGACCAGGGCCAAGTCCGGTTGGGTTCCCAGCGCCGCCACCGCCCGGCCCATGGCCAGCAAAGTCGCTTGCAGGATGTTGAGGGTATCGATCTCCGCCACCGAAGCGATGCCGACACCGATTACCGCGTGCTGTTCAAGGGCGGCGAACAGGGTTTCCCGCTTTTCCGCTTTCAGTTTCTTGGAATCGTCGAGGCCCAGGCGCAGGTTATCCGGCAGGGTTGCGGTATCGAGGATAGCGGCACCCGCCACCACCGGTCCCGCCCAGGGACCGCGCCCGGCTTCATCGACGCCGCAGACAAGTCCGCCGGCGGCCCGTTCCAGTTCAAAATCCGGCATCAAGGAAGCGTATCATATTTGTAAAAGAATAAGTCTGCCCGCTATCGGGTTAGCTCAAAAAAGCACAGGCATGCGGGCCGGGGCGTTTACGATCCGGAATAATCGGACCATCCCGGAACAGCCGTCAGGGCCCGTCCTAGCTGCTGCGACGGTCTTCTTTTAGGCGCCGTGCGGCTTGCCGCCTCTCTTCTTCGCGGTCCTCAAAGTCCTGCTCCTTGCCGTTGGAGTCGACTACCTTCAGGTTTTCAAGTTCTTCGGTACGGCGGTCTCCTCTGCCGCGGCGTTCTTCTTCGACACGCCTTGGGCCGTTGGAGCGTTTTTCGTCTTTATCTTTATTTTCGCTGTCGTTCATGTCACTTCCCCATCGCCTGTGCGGATTATGTGCTGTGGTATGAATACTCCCGTAACGGAAGTATAACCGAGTTCATCACCCGGGGCAAAAATACTGGTTAAATCTGTACAAAAAATATTTTGTCCCCAGTGTCAGAACAGCGCCAACTGATCCCCGGTTTCAAGGGGAATGCTGAATTGGCCGGTATCCAAACCCAGTTCCGGTTCGCCTTCATCGCGGGCGTTATTGAGGCCGAGGCGTTTGCAGGCCAGACGGAAGCGCTTGGCCAGCAAGTCGGCATGCTCGCCGGTG
Source organism: Rhodospirillales bacterium (assembly GCA_016776525.1). Taxonomy (GTDB): domain Bacteria; phylum Pseudomonadota; class Alphaproteobacteria; order Rhodospirillales; family JADHTD01; genus JADHTD01. The sequence goes on along the minus strand of JADHTD010000005.1, from coordinate 17,101 downwards.
CCCCGCATGCGCTCGCCGAAATGGGCCGAACTGAGGTCGCCGCCCCGGTTCTGGCGAATGCGCGACAAAACATGTTTGGCCTTCTCCGGGTAATGGGCCTCAAGCCATTCACTGAATAAATCCTTCAGTTCATACGGCAGCCGCAAATGAATGTACCCCGCCCCGCGGGCCCCGGCGGCGGCGGCAACATCAAGGATGCGTTCCAATTCCGGATCATTAAGGAAAGGGATCATCGGTGCCGCCATGACGGTCACCGGAATACCGGCGGCGCTTAAGCCCCGGATGGCTTCGAGGCGGCGTTTCGGACTGGAGGCCCGGGGCTCCATCAGCCGTTGCAGCCGGTTATCAAGGCTGGTCACCGAAACCGCCACCGAGGCCAGGCCCTTTTCCGCCATCGGGGCCAGGATATCGATGTCGCGCAGGACCAGGGCCGATTTGGTGACGATGCCGACCGGATTATTGAAGCGGCTCAAGACCTCGAGCACCGAGCGGGTGATCTTGCGGTGGCGTTCGATGGGCTGGTAGGGATCGGTGTTGGAACCCAGGGCGATGACCTGCGGCCGGTAGGAGGCTTTGCGCAGTTCCTGATCCAGCAAAGCGGCTGCCGCCGGTTTGGCGAACAGGCGGGTTTCGAAATCCAGCCCCGGCGACAGGCCCATGTAAGAATGACTGGGCCGGGCGTAACAATAGACACAGCCGTGTTCGCAGCCCTTATAGGGATTGATCGACGTCTCAAAGGGAATGTCCGGCGACCGGTTGCGGGTCAGGATGGTGCGGCAGGGTTCGTCGGTAACCTCCGTGCGCAAGGGCGGCAGGTCGTCGAGAAAATCCCAGCCGTCGTCGACCCCGTGGCGGCGCTCCGGCTCGAAGCGCCCGGCTGGGTTGCTGACGGCGCCCCGGCCCTTGGTCGGGGTATCGGCAAGAGGATCATCCATGCCCGATGATACGCCGACGCATTAGAACAATTCAAGAACATTTAAGGTTGAGACCCTTAACCGTTGCCAGAGCCCGGCAGGACTGAATAATGGTCCCCGGAGGCGACCTTATCACATGCTCAGCATCATCATTCCCACCCTCAATGCCGCCGGGACTTTGGAACGCACCCTGAAAACGGTGGCCCCGGCCGATTTCGTGCTGGAGATGATCGTCGCCGACGGCGTATCCACTGACGGCACGCCGGACATTGCCCGGGCCAATGCCGCCAAGGTGGTGACGGCGGCCACCGGGCGCGGCCAGCAGCTGGCGGCGGGGGCGGCAACGGCCCTGGCCCCGTGGCTGTTGTTCCTGCATGCCGACACCGTGCCCGGCGAGGGCTGGGCGGACGCCGTCAAACGCTTCATCGCCGATCCCAACAACGCCGACCGCGCCGCCGTCTTCCGTTTCCGCCTGGATGACGACACCGCCGCCGCCCGCCGCCTGGAAGGCCTGGTTGACTGGCGCACGCGGAATATGGAACTGCCTTACGGCGACCAGGGGCTGCTCATCGCCAAGGCCCATTATGATCGGATCGGCGGGTTTAAGCCGATGCCCCTGATGGAGGACGTCGACCTGGTGCGCCGCCTGGGCCGTAACCGCATCACCGTACTGGCCGCCGATGCCATAACCTCGGCGGAGAAATACCGCAAACACGGCTACCTGTTGCGCCCGGCCCGCAATGCTCTGTGCCTGGGCCTCTATCTGCTGGGCCTGCCGCCAAAACTGATTGCGAAATTCTATTGAGCAGTTTTGATCATCATCTGGTGATCTTCGCCAAAGCGCCGCGCCTGGGAACCGTCAAAAGCCGCCTGGGCCGCGACATCGGCATGGTCGCCGCCTGGGCCTTCTACCGGCGCACCCTGGAGAGCATCAGCCGCTGCCTAAGCGCCGACCGCCGCTGGCGGACCTGGATCGCGGTGACCCCGGACAGCGCTTTCCGCACCGCCCCTTTCTGGCCGCCAACGTGCCGCGCCGTACCGCAGGGGCCGGGGGATTTAGGTGAGCGCATGTGGCGGCCCTTGCTGTATCTGCCGCCGGGACCGGCGGTCATCGTCGGCACTGATATTCCTGATATTCAAACTAGTCATATCGCCGCCGCTTTTCGGGCCTTAGGAAACCGTGACGCTGTTTTCGGCCCGGCCCGGGACGGTGGATACTGGCTGGTCGGACATCGGCGCAGGCCCCGCCTGCCGCAACTCTTTACCGGCGTGCGCTGGTCGACGGAACATGCGCTGGCCGACACCCTGGCCAACCTGGACGGTCAATCCGTGGCCCTGCTGGAGACGCTGGACGACATCGACGACGGCCGGGCTTATGAGGAATGGCTATCCAAGGGACGTAATGATTGAACCAATCGCTCCCTTGGCAAGCGCGACCATGCATTGATTGCATAAATGCAATGGCGCGCCGCGAACCGTTTCGCGTAGCCAAGGGCGCAGCCCGCCCGGTGATTGAGGGAATTTACAACGGGCCTTCTTAGACCCGTTGGAGAATTAATCCAGGTGCTCTTTCAGCCGCGGCATCAGTTCGACGAAGTTGCACGGTTTGTGCCGGGCATCCAACTGCTGCACGAGGATTTCGTCCCAAGCATCCTTGCAGGCCCCGGTCGAACCGGGGATAGCGAACAGATAGGTGCCGTTGGCAACCCCGGCGGTGGCCCGGGACTGAATGGTCGAGGTCTTGATCTTCTGGTAGCTGATCCAGCGGAAAACTTCGCCGAAGCCGGGGATTTCCTTCTCATAGACCTGCTGGAAAGCTTCCGGCGTGACGTCGCGCCCGGTCACCCCGGTGCCGCCGGTGGCGATCACCGCATCGACCTCGGGATCGGCGATCCATTGCCGCAGCTTGGCGGCAATGAGGTCGGCCTCGTCCTTGATGATGTGACGGTCGGCAACCCGGTGGCCGGCGCCTTCGATGCGCTCAACCAGGGTCTGGCCGGATTTATCGTCTTCCAGGGTTCGTGAATCGGATACGGTCAGGACCGCGATATTGACGGGCAGGAAGTCCCGTTCACCTTCGATTTTCGCCATGCTCAGCCACCTCAACGGATTCCTTGTCGAGGGCTGTATAAACCGGCCAGCGACCGGCGGCAATAGTGTCCAGCGACGGAGACGGCTGCCCCAGGCGGTTGCGGTAAATCCACAGGTTGGCCAACACCCGTTCGATGAAGATGCGGGTTTCGCGGGACGGAAGGCTCTCGATAAAGAACAGCGGATCGTTCATATGGTTGATCTTGCGCCGCCATTTGTTCAAATTCCCCGGCCCGCCGTTCCAGGCGGTAACCATGAAGAACAGGTCGTTGTTGATCTTGGCGTCGGCCAGCAGCATGTGGATGTATTTCTGGCCAAGCCTAAGATTGGTTTCCGGCTCGAACAGCGTGCGCCGCTTCGAAGCATGGCGATGGAAGCGGCGGTCGCGGGCGACAAAGCCCGCCGTGCGCGGCATCAACTGCATCAAGCCGCTGGCTCCGGCCCAGCTTTTTGCCTTCGGGTTGAAGCGGGATTCCTGACGGATGAGGGCAAAGACCAGGGCCTTGTCGATGCTGAAACCGTCCTCGAACTGCCAGCCGGGCAGCGGATAAGCGGCGCCGTCGAAACCGCCACCGTTGGGATAGAGTTGGGCATCCAGACGCACGGCCAAAGCCGGCATGTCGGTGCGGCTGGCCAGGGCCAGGATGCCGCGGGCGAGACCGTTGTTATCGCGTCCGGCCAGGAGCCTGAGTTCCCGTTCGGCGCGGCGTTGCTGGCCGACCTGGATAAGGCCCAGGGCCCGCTTACCGTCATCCATCTCACCGAGCCGGGCCAGGGCTTCGCGTTCCAGCGGCGGCATCTTCCAGCTGAACTGAAGGGGCAGGCCCAACAGGCGGCGCGCCATCAGGCCGTAGAAGGTGCGCGGATGGGCCGCTGCCTCCCCCAGCCACCGGTTGACCGCTTTCGGATTGCGCCCGACCAAATGGGCCCGGGCCGCCCAGAAAGAAGCTGCCGACAGCATCCAGGACGAGTTTTCGGTGCCTTCGGTAATGGCTTCGAAGTGGCGGGCGGCATCCAGATGACGCCCCATCCGCCAGGAGGCCAGCCCGGCGATCCAATGGGATTTGGATACATACTTGCCGGATCGCTTTGCCGCCGCCCCGGCCCATTCGAGGGCCCATTGGTCGCGGCCGTCGTTGAGGTACCCGGCGCCGAGGCGGGCCCGGGCCTGGTCATATTCGACGGCGCTGGTCACCCGCTTGAAGTCGGCGTTGCGGATCAGGTTCTTGGCCGCCTTGGTCCAGCCGTTGCGCAGGAAGCGACGAACTTGGCGCAGGTAGGAGCGCGCCTTGCGCCGTTGGGCTTTGCTGCGCCGCTTGGCGGGGGCCTTTGCCGATTTTTCAGTGGCCACAACCGGCCCATAGGAAACCGATTCCGGCGCTTTCGGCATTTTCCAATTGCGCGGCTTGCGGCGCAATCCCAGTTTGTAGAGCCGCCGGGCATCGGGATGGTCGGCGTATTCGTCCATCCAGGCCTTGAGTTCCTTATACCGCGAGCGGTACTTGGTCGGATGCAGGTAGCGCTGGGCCAGCACATGGCCCATCAGGATGCGGCTGTCGAGTTGCCCGATCAGTTTGTCGGCGGTTTTCCACTGGCCGCTTTCCTGGACCGTGAAAATCTTTTTATAGAGGGAGACGTCCTTGTCCGTCAGCGGCTGCGGCAGGGGAAAGGCCTCTTCGGCGGCAGCCATGCCGCCGGCAACGGAAGCCGTTCTGACGCCGCCCAGAACATCAGAGGCAGACGCAACGACAGGCGCGAATAGGATTCCGCAGCAACCGATAAGAATAAAAAGGCGAATCACTGTTCGCCTGGGGTCCATCATAAATCGAATCCAAGTATTGATCCGCAAGATTCTGCGACAATTTATACGTCAGCCGAATCCCGCAGGCAAGAGGCTAAGACACACTAGGCGGCTATACTTAGGGATAATGGGCCCTATTTCATCAAAATATTGTAAATATAGTGATGATTTTTGGAATATTTTCCACTTTTAGCCGAATCGGCGGGATTTTCAGGCGTGAGCGTCCATTTCCACCAGTTTCCGCTTGATCCCCAGCATGTCGCGCCAAGCATTACGCTTCTGGGCCGGAGTCCTCAGCAGATAGGCCGGATGATACAGCGCCGTCGCCTGTACCGGACGCGGCAGACCGGGCGTCGCATAGGTGAACCAGCGCCCGCGCAGGCGGCCGACGCTTTCCGTCTGCGCCAGCATCGCCTTGGCCGCCGGGCCGCCGAGCGTCACCAGCATTTCCGGATCGATCAATTCCATCAGGCGTTCGACGAACGGGGCACAAACCGCCGTTTCGCCCGAGGTCGGCGTGCGGTTGCCGGGAGGCCGCCAATAGACGGTGTTGGAGATGAAAACTTCTTCCCGGGCCAGCCCGATGGAGGCCAGCATCTTGTCCAGCAGTTTGCCGCTGGGCCCGACGAAGGGGATGCCCTGGCGGTCTTCCTCGGCGCCGGGAGCTTCGCCGATGAAAACGACACGGGCCTGCGGATTACCGTCGCCGAAAACCAGGTTGGTGGCGGTCTTTTTCAAGCTGCATCCGTCGAAGGTTTCCAGGGTGGCCCGCAGCTCATCCAGGCTTTTGGCGGCTTTGGCCAGGGTAACGGCATCCTGCACGGCACCGTTGTTGGAGGCGGCGGGAGCGGGCGCCGCCGCTGCCGCGGCGGACTTTGCCGGGGGCGGCAACGGGGACGGCGATCGTGTCGGCGGGGACGGCGGGACGGGCGGCGGAAAGCTTGCGTCGCTCAATCCCGGCGGCGGCGTGGTTTCCGGTGGTTCGGCTTCTGCCGGGGCGGCCTCAACCGCAGAAAAGCGATCGACCGGTTGCTCGCCGATGGCCTCGTCGACTCCGGCGTCGACATACCATTGAAGAAGTTCACGTTTGGAAAGCCCCTGTTGCATGCCGCCAGAATAGCAGGGATCGCCCATGATCCCAACATTTCTCACTGCGGCCTGCTGTGCTATAAAGCGGACCGGAATCAAACCAACAAAAACAAGAACGCGAGGTCCTTCATGGAACGCGAATCGATGGAATTCGACGTCGTCATCGTCGGCGGTGGCCCGTCCGGTCTGGCTGCCGCCATCCGGCTCAGTACTTTGGCTGCCGAAGAGAGCCGCGAAGTCAGCATCTGCATCGTCGAAAAAGGCTCCGAGATCGGCGCCCATATCCTGTCCGGCGCCGTGCTGGAAACGAGGGCGCTGGATGAACTGATCCCCGACTGGAAAGACCGCGGCGCACCGCTCAATACGCCGGTAACGGATGAAAAGATTCTCTTCCTGACCAAAACCGGCGCCATCAATACGCCGAAGCTGTTTATCCCGCCGGCCATGCATAACAAGGGCAATTATATCATCAGCCTTGGCAATTTCTGCCGTTGGCTGGGCGAACAGGCGGAAGCCTTGGGCGTCGAAATCTTTCCCGGTTTTGCCGCCGCCGAAGTGCTGTATGACGACAACGGCTCGGTCAAGGGCATCGCCACCGGCGACATGGGTTTGGGTGAGGACGGTACGCCCGGCCCCAATCATGACCCGGGCGTCGAACTGCATGCCAAATATACCTTCTTTGCCGAAGGCTGCCGCGGACACCTGGGCAAACAGCTGAAGCAACGCTTTGATCTCGACAAGGATGTGGAACCGCAGACCCACGGCATCGGCATCAAGGAACTGTGGGAGGTCGATCCCAGCCAACACAAGCCGGGACTGGTCATCCATACCGCCGGCTGGCCGCTGGATTCCAAGACCTACGGCGGTTCCTTCCTCTATCATCTGGAAGACAACCAAGTCGCCGTCGGCTTCGTCGTCGGCCTCGATTACCAGAACCCCTACCTAAGTCCGTTCGACGAGTTCCAGCGTTTCAAGACCCACCCGAAAATCCGCGAAACCTTCGACGGCGGACGGCGCATTTCCTATGGCGCCCGGGCCCTCAACGAAGGCGGCCTGCAATGCCTGCCGAAGCTGTCCTTCCCGGGCGGCGTGCTGATCGGCGACGATGCTGGCACCCTTAACATGCCAAAAATCAAGGGCACCCATACGGCCATGAAATCCGGCATGCTGGCCGCCGAAGCCGCCTTCAGGGCCATGTCCGAAGACGCCCCGGTGGCCGAATTGACGGCTTTTGGTGACGCCTTCAAGGCCTCCTGGGCACACCGGGAACTGCATAAGGCCCGTAACGTCCGGCCCTCTTTCAAATGGGGCCTGCTGATGGGATCGATCTATACCGGCCTTGATCAGATGCTGCTCGGCGGCCATGCGCCGTGGACCCTGAAACACGGCCATGTGGACCACCAGGCCCTGGTCAAGAAGGACCAGGCCATGCCCATCGACTACCCCAAACCGGACGGCGTGCTGACCTTCGACAAGCTGAGTTCGGTCTTTATCTCCAACACCAACCACGAGGAAAGCCAGCCCTGCCACCTGACCTTGAAGGATGCCGGAGTACCCTTGGCCGTCAACCTGGCCGAATACGACGGGCCGGAACAGCGGTTCTGCCCGGCAGGTGTTTACGAATTTATCGAGGAAGACGGCGAAACCCGCTTCCAGATCAACGCCCAGAACTGCGTCCATTGCAAAACCTGCGACATCAAGGACCCGACCCAGAACATCACCTGGGTGGTGCCGGAAGGAGGCGGCGGACCGAATTACCCGAATATGTAGACTATCCGGTCCCTGCTTTGGACCGGCGGCGGAGCCCTCAAAATCCCGGCGGGTTTTTGACCCGGTAGTGTTTTCATTTCAGTCCGGATGGCGTAGGAATGAAGCCTGACGTCGGGTAAGACTATTTTTAAGTGCCGCCTCTCTATACTGTCGGTTTATAGCAACATGGATTTGGAACCCCAGAGGGCCTCTGACTTGAAAGTTAATAACTCTTCCGTTTACAGACCCGGCATGCGGGCCGCCATTACGGCGGCGCTGCTTGCCCTGCTGCCGGCGGCCTGTGCCTCCAACAGTCTTGACCAGCAAAACACCGTCGTCGGGCCGCCGATGGTCACCGGCAAATCCCTGGTCGGCAATTATCTGGCCGGCCGTCATGCCCAGGCCGAACGCGACCTGTCGAAGGCCGCCGACCTGCTGAAAACAGCCTTGGGCCTTGACCCCAAGAACGAAAAATTATTGCGCCGGGTTTTCGTGGTGATGGTCGCCGAAGGCCGCATGAACGAAGCCATGACCCTGGCGAAGCGCCTGTACGACGCCGAGGCGGAAGCCCCGATCGCCCACATTGCCCTGGCCGTGGACGACATCCGCCGCGGCAAGTTCGAGCGCGCCATTGACCGCCTCGACACCCTTCCCAAAGGCGGCATCAATGCCTTCATGACGCCGTTGCTCAAATCCTGGGCCCTTGTCGGCGCCAAGGAAACCGAAGCCGCCCTCGAAGCCCTCAAGCCGCTGGCCGATAAAAAAACGTCGAAGCCCCTGCATGACCTTCACGCCGCCCTGGTCAACGAATGGGCGGGCCGCGTCGAGGCCGCCGAAATAAACTATAAAGCGGTTCTGTCCGGACGGGCCGGGCAGACTCTTCGGGTGATCGACCTGTTCACCGCCTTTTATGACCGCACCGGCCGTCCGGAGAAAGCCGTTGAGGTGTACCGGGATTCCATCAAGAAGCGCCCGCAGTCGGCCAGTTTCCTGATCAAGCCGGGGCAGCAACAATCCGGCAAGCCGCCGCCGTTGGAGATTAATTCGGCGCGGGCCGGTTCAGCCGAGGCCCTGTTGGGCCTGGCCAGTTCGCTGCGCCAGCAAAACGCCCGCGAAATGGCCCTTTTGTTCGGGCGCATGGCCCTTTACCTGAAACCGGATTTTCCCGTCGCCCAGTATCTGGTCGCTTCTATCCTGGAATCGGACCAGCGTTTGGACAAGGCCAACCAGACCTACCGGGGTATCAAGGCGGCATCGCCGTTTGCCTGGACGGCCCGCATGAACATCGCCGCCAACCTCGACCAGATGGGGCGCACCGAGGAAGCCATCGGCCTGTTTTCGGACCTGTCCAGCCAAAAACCTACCGACGCCGACTCCCTGATCAACCTCGGCGACATCTTCCGCCGCCACGACCGTTTTCCGGAAGCGGTCACCGCCTATGACAAGGCTTTCAAGCGGATCAACACCCTCGGCCGCCAGCACTGGTCGCTGCTCTATTCCCGCGGCATCGCCCTGGAACGCTCGAAGCAATGGCCGCGGGCCGAAAAGGATTTCCTGAAAGCCCTCGAATTCGTGCCGGAACAACCCTATGTGCTCAACTACCTGGGTTATTCCTGGATCGAAAAAGGGGTCAACCTGGAAAAGGCCCTGGACATGATCAAGAAGGCGGTCAGCCTGCGGCCCACCGACGGCTACATCGTCGATAGCCTGGGCTGGGTCTATTACCGGCTCGGCAATATCCAAAAAGCCGTCAAGGAACTGGAGCGCGCCGTCATCTTCCGGCCCGAAGATCCGGTCATCAACGACCACCTGGGCGATGCCTACTGGCGCATTGGCCGGCGTCATGAAGCCCGTTTCCAATGGCAGCGGGCGCTTACCCTGAAACCCGAAGATGCGGCCCTGATCGACACCATTAAGGACAAAATCCGAAACGGGCTGAAGCCGTCTCAGGCGCCCGGGAAAAATGGCTGACGCCCCCCGGCCGCACTCCGTCGCCGCCCCGGCGAAAATCAATCTCACCCTGCATGTAACAGGCCGCCGCGAGGACGGATACCACGAACTGGACAGCTTGGTTGCTTTCGCCGGTATCGACGACGAGGTGCGGGCGGAAGCCGCCGACGGCCTGACCCTCAATGTGGAAGGCCCCCAGGCCGCCAAAGTTCCCGCCGGCACGGATAACCTGGTCCTGAAAGCGGCCCGGGCCTTGTCCGATGCCGCCGCCGGGCTTGGCCGGTCCGTCCCCGGAGCCCGCCTGACCCTGACCAAGAACTTGCCCGTGGCTTCCGGCATCGGCGGCGGGTCGGCCGATGCCGCCGCCGCCCTCAAGGCCCTGATCAAGCTTTGGGACCTGGAAATACCGTCTGCGGCTTTGCAGGAACTGGCCCTCGGCCTGGGGGCGGATGTGCCGGTTTGCCTGATTGAGCGGGCCGCCCGCATGAGCGGCATCGGCGAAGTGGTGCAGCCGGTCGCCGCCCTGCCCCCGGCCTGGCTGGTGCTGGTTAATCCCGGCTTGGCACTGGCCACTCCTGATGTTTTCGCCGCCCGCACCGGAGATTTTTCGGCCCCGGCGCCGGAGCTGGGGGCAACCGGAGACGTTGCCGCCTTCGCCGCCTACCTGAAAGGCTGCCGTAACGACCTGGAAGCCCCCGCCCGCACCCTGGCGCCGGTTATCGGCGATGTCCTGGAAGCCCTTGGCGCTTGCGAGAATGTCCTGATCAGCCGCATGTCGGGCAGCGGCGCCACCTGTTTCGGCCTCTTTGACAGTGCCGGTCAGGCGGAAATGGCGGCCCAGAAAATTCGCAGTACCCACCCCGGTTGGTGGGTTGAAGCGGCCCCTCTTCTGGACTAAATCGAGAAGACGCCGGGCGGGCTTGCGGGCCCGAAGGTTTGGTCTTATTGTGCGCGCACGATTGCTGATGGGGCGTGGCCAAGTGGTAAGGCACCGGCTTTTGGTGCCGGCATTCGCAGGTTCGAATCCTGCCGCCCCAGCCAGCAAATCAACCCACCGCAAGGTGGGTTTTTTTGTTGGCTTGCGGTGAGGAAATTTTAAAATCTAAAAATTGTTTATGGAATAGGCTTTGCAGCGCCGCCCTCGGGAAATTCCCCCTTTATTTCCCCTTTACCTCTCCCCATCTACATACTCTATAGTGGCGGCAGTTTAGGCAGAGCGGCAGTAAAGCCGCCGAAAAGTGAGCAAACAAACGGATCATGAGCGAAGAAACTCTCAGCGTCCTGTACAGGCCGATGTGGGAAGAGGACCGGGAAACCCTCGATTGTTTCCGCTGCGTGCCGAAGCTGGCCAATGGCTCGGACGACAGCAATAAGGGACCGGACCTTTTACGCAGCCAGGAAGACGCCCCCAACACCACCATTGCCCGCAATCTGTTCGTCCTCAACCAGGCGGCGAAAGCGGTCACCGACAGCGTCCACCGTGGCGAACCGGTCCGCATGATCATTCCGATCAGCTCGTTTTGCCTCCTTAATCACGAGATTGCCACCGAACTGGTGAGAATTTTCAAGGAAACGCCGGAAGAAATCCGCGCCAGGATGATCTTCGAAATCTTTGATTTTCCCCAACGCCTGACCGTCGACGCCCTCGATGACATCACCATTCCGATCCTGCCCTTTTTCGACGAACGGATCGCCCGGCCGGCCCCGCAAATCACCGATTTCACCATCTTCGCCAATATCAACTACACCGGCGTCGGCATTGACCTGCGCGACCAGAAATGGCCGTTGGAGAAAATCGAACCCATCCTCAAGACTTTTTGCGGCGCCGCCCAACACAGCCGCCTCAAGGCCTATGCCCAGGGCGTTTCCAACCACGCCATCGGCAAGCTGGCCGTCAACTGCGGCATTGCCGGGGTCGACGGCGATTTCATGGTGCGCGATACGGAAGAACCGAAGCCGGTCGTCAACACGGAAACGCTGAATTAGACCAATCTCGGAAATTTGGAGCGGGTGAGGGGAATCGAACCCCCGTCTAAAGCTTGGGAAGCTTTCGTTCTACCATTGAACTACACCCGCCGGCCCGTTTGGGTGAAATTGTGTATAGGCGATCCCATCATTCGGCGCAAGCAGGCCCCGGCTCTTCCACCCTCCACACGCATATGTTATTTGGCTTAGCGCCGGGAACTGGGTAGACATCCGGTATGGATAACAGGCTGCCGGTGGTAAACTATGGCGGCCCATTAAACGAGGATAACTATGCCTGAAGGGAAAATGGCTGAAACCTTGCTTCTGAATCCGGAAAAATTCCGGGATCCGGACATCACTGCCAAAGGAGAACAGCGCGCCGTCGTCGCTTTGACCACCTTGCGGACGGTGTGGTTCAACACCGGCAGCCTGTGCAACATCACCTGTCAGAACTGTTATATGGATTCCAGCCCGAAAAACGACCGGCTGGCCTATTTATCGGCGGACGATGTCCGGTCCTACCTCGACGAAATCACCGCCGCCAAGCTGCCCGTGCAGGAAATCGGCTTCACCGGCGGCGAGCCGTTCATGAATGCCGTCCTGCCGGAAATCCTCGGTGAAGTCCTCGGACGGGGGTTTAAGGCCCTGATTCTGACCAATGCCATGAAACCGATGCACCACAAACGTCCGGCCCTGCTGGAACTGTTGGATAAGCACGGCGAGGCCCTGTCCATCCGCGTTTCCATGGACCATTACACCGAAGCCAAACACGAAAAGATCCGCGGCGAGGAAACCTGGGAACCAATGCTGGACGGGCTGCGCTGGCTGGCAGAAAACGGCTTCAAGCTGGCCGTTGCCGGGCGCACCTGCTGGGACGAAGACGAGGATGAAGCCCGCCGGCGTTATGGCGACCTGTTCAGGAATGAAAACATTCCCGTCGATGCCGCCGACCCGGCGTCCCTGGTACTGTTCCCTGAAATGGACGTGCATGTGGACGTACCGGAAATCACCGTGTCGTGCTGGGAAATATTGGGTGTCGAACCGGACACCATGATGTGCGCCACCTCGCGCATGATCGTCAAACGCCAGGGCGAGGATCGCCCGGTGATCGTCCCCTGTACGCTGCTGCCTTATGATCCGGCTTTCGATCTCGGCACCGACCTGGCCGGGGCCTCGAAAGTGGTCAAACTCAATCATCCCCATTGCGCCAAATTCTGCGTTCTCGGCGGGGCATCGTGCAGCGTCGAGTAAAATGACAACGGCAATCCCGGGCCCCATCCCAAGCGGGCCCTGGCCGGTTAAATAAGACCCGAAAATTACCCCGAAATTACCTTAATTCAGCCCCATTCGGCCATCAAACCGCCGCATCCGTCTCCTATGCTCGGCAGCCTCAGATAAATGGAGACAGGCCATGCGAACAGCCCGCCATAAAATCCGAAGCGCCCTCCCCGCCGCTCTTGTCCTGCTGCTGGCCGGGTGCGGTTCGATCAGCCAGACCCTGAGTTTCGATTACCCGGAACTGCACCGGGTCGAGCCACAGGGGAAAGGCTTTCCTGCCGCCCTCGCCCGCCAGTACCGGGATATCGCCCTGTTCGAGGCGGAACAGATGTATGATTGGCCGGATGCCGCTTATTTCGGCGATAAGGCCCTGAAAGCCGCCAGCGGCCAAGCCGTTGCACCGGACCGTCCGGACCGGCGCGCGTTGCCCGTTGAAACCGTCGGCACCCTGACCGCCGCCCATGCCCGCCTCGGCGCGGTGCTCAAAGACGGCGCCGCCAAGCGCCGTCCGGCGGACGCCGCCCGCGCCCAGGTCAACTATGACTGCTGGCTGGAACAACAGGAAGAGAACTGGCAAACCAGCCACATCGCCCGTTGCCGCAACGGCTTTGAAAGCGCCATGAAAACGTTGGAACGCGATGGGGCCGTGACCGGCGAACGCCGTGGCGCCGGCCTTCACGCCGCCGCCCTCACCGGCAGCGGCACCGACAACCGGGCGACGCCGAATGTGTTCACCCTGTTTTTCAACTTCAACAGCACCGCCATCAATGCCGATGGGTGGGACGCCATCCAGGCTGCCGTGCAGGCGTCAGAAAGCCTCGGGCCCGACCGCCCGGTGCGCATCCGGGTCGATGGCCACGCCGACCGGGCCGGGAGCAAAACCTATAACCTGGGCGTTTCCCACCGGCGGGCGGAAGCCGTTCGATACGCCCTGATCAAGAACGGTATTTCCCAAGGCCATATCACATCCCTGGCCTTCGGCGAGAACAGGCCGTCGCAACCGACGCCGGACGGCATGCGCCATCCGCGCAACCGGCGGGTGGAAATTTCCATCGCCCCCGCCTCCGGCCTTTGAGTAAGAGCGGGTCATCACCTGGGCGTCCTCCCCTGTTCGCCCATGGGGTCTAAAGCTCATAACATAAATGAGTTTAGACCCTTGGTAGCGGGAACCGGTTTCCTTAACCATCCGGTTCCCGCCGCCGTCTCCAAGGGTGCTGATCCTAATCCCTTAAAATCAAAGGATATGCCTGAATTCTTCTGACTTATCGCATCTTTGTGTCTGGACAAATACCGGCCAACCCCCAAATATACAGTAGAGCAAACAGGGTACAGACCGATGCAGACACGCAGCCTGGAATTTGAAGACGGCAGTGGCTCCTACGCCAGCACGACGCGGAGCATTACCGTCACCGTTCAGCCCTATTACCTGGCCGAACAGTCGGAACCGGATGAAAACCATTTCATCTGGGCCTATCACGTGCGCATCGAAAACCAGGGTACGGAAACGGTACGTCTGGTCAGCCGGTATTGGCGGATCACCGACTCGCTGGGCAAGGTCCAGGAAGTCGAGGGAGAAGGCGTCGTCGGTGAACATCCGGTGCTGGGCCCCGGCGACAGTTTCGAATATTCCAGCGGCACGCCGCTGACCACTCCATCCGGGTTTATGGTCGGCACCTATTTCATGGAAGTTGACAATGGCGGCCAATTCGAGGTCGACGTCCCCTGCTTCTCCCTGGATAGTCCCTACCAGTCCAGGCAAGTCCACTAGGGCCTTTGCCGTCTCCTTTTCCTATTTTTAGAATTATTCTTAAAATGGCTTTTCTCTCTTGAAACGTCATGCTTTTATATTAAATCAAGTGGGATGATCCGGGCCTGGATTCGTAATCACCCGCTGACGCGCTTATACTACGGCCTGAAACGTAATTAAGGATTGACGAGATGACCGCCGGCAAGCCTCTGAGCCTGATCGAAGACGCGAAACAGACCAAACCCAGCCGCGAAGAAGCGGAGGATGCTGTCCGCACCCTGTTGCGCTGGGCCGGTGACGACCCCTCCCGCGAAGGCCTGCTGGACACGCCGGGCCGGGTGGTGCGCTCTTACGAGGAATTCTTCAGCGGCTATGACGCCGATCCGGCGGAAATCCTCGAACGCACCTTTGAAGAGATCGATGGTTACGATGAAATTGTCCTGTTGCGCGACATCCGTTTCGAATCCCATTGTGAACACCACATGGCCCCGATCATCGGCAAGGTCCATGTCGCCTACCTGCCGGATCACCGGGTCGTCGGCATTTCGAAACTGGCCCGGTTGGTCGAGGTCTACGCCAAGCGCCTGCAAATCCAGGAAAAAATGACCGTGCAGATCGCCAATACCATCAATGTTATCCTGCAGCCGAAAGGCGTTGCCGTGGTTATCGAAGCGGCCCACCAATGCATGACCACGCGCGGTGTGCACAAGGCAGGCGTCACCATGGTGACCTCGCGGATGCTGGGCGGTTTCCGCGACAATGCGGCCACCCGCCGGGAATTCCTGGCCATGATCGGCAATCCGTCCAGCAGCGAAACGCCGTTTACCTGATCTCCTCTTCTTAAAGCCGTCACTCTATGCCCGGGCTCTGCCGGACGGCCTATCTGCCTTCATATTCCTCCGTTATTCTCCGCACTTGACCCGATCCCCATAAACAGGCTTTTGTTGCTCATCTCAGAGCGGTTCAGGACAAATAGGTATCAATTTGATGGGAGCAGGTCGGTTCAGTCGGGTAGGCACGGGGCGCAGCGCTATGCCGTCGCATCGGGCAAGCGCCGTAACGCCCCCGAGGGGCCGATATGCCCTACCTTCGGCCGGGTTCTTTTGCCCTGAGCCGCTCTAAAAGGGGGTTTTAACTGCCGTGATGGATTACAGGCCCATATTCCTGGTTATCGGCATCTTGTTGTCGGTTCTCGCCTTCGGCATGATGATTCCGGCCGCTGTCGATGCCGTCCTGGGCAATCCCGACTGGCAGGTATTTATCATGTCAGCCGGGCTGACATTGTTCATCGGCGTTTCCATGGCCTTGACCAGCCGCGCCGGTGGCGCCAATCTATCCGTGCGCCAGGCCTTCGTCATGACCACCTTCAGTTGGATCATCCTGACCCTTTTCGCCGCCCTGCCGTTCGCTTTTTCCGAACTAAACCTCAGCTTCACCGACGCCTTTTTCGAAGCCATGTCGGGCCTGACAACGACCGGTTCGACGGTGATCACCGGCCTCGACCATGCGCCGCCGGGTATTCTTATGTGGCGGGCGTTGCTTCAATGGCTGGGCGGCATCGGTATCATCGTCATGGCGCTGGCCGTGCTGCCCATGCTGCGGGTCGGCGGCATGCAGTTGTTCCGCATGGAATCCTCGGAACAGGGCGAAAAAGCCCTGCCCCGCGCCGCCCAGGTGGCGACCGCCATCGGCCTTATCTATGTGTTGTTGACCCTGCTCTGGGCGACAGCCTACTGGCTGGCCGGGATGAGCGGCTTCGAAGCCTTCGCCCATTCCATGACGACCATCGCCACCGGCGGCTTTTCCACCTCCGACGGCTCGGTCGGCCATTTCGACAGCGCCCTGATCGATTACATCGCCGTCGGCGGCATGGTGTTGGGATCGCTGCCGTTCCTGCTCTACCTGAAAACGGTGCAAGGCGATTGGCTGTCTCTGTTCCGCGACAGCCAGGTACAATGGTTCATCGCCATTGCCGCCGGCGCCGTCCTTTTCAATGCCGCCTGGTTGTGGCTGGACAACGGCCTGTCCCTAACCGACGCGGCACGCTATGCCTCGTTCAACGTTGTATCGATCATCACCGGCACCGGGTATGCTACCGCCGATTACAGCCTGTGGGGCAGCTTTGCCGTGCCGTCGTTCTTTTTCATTATGTTCATCGGCGGCTGCGCCGGGTCGACCACCTGCGGCATCAAGATCTTCCGCTTCCAGGTGTTGTGGTCGGCGGCCCGCGCCCAGATGCACCACCTGTTGCAGCCCCACGGCGTCTTTATTCCCTATTACAACCGCCGCCCGATCCCGGAAGAGGTTATCGTCTCGGTCTTGAGCTTCTTCTTTGTTTTCGGGGTCTGTTACGCGCTGCTGGCCGTCGGCCTCGGCATGCTGGGCCTGGATTACCTGACGGCGGTTTCCAGTGCCGCCACGGCCATTTCCAACGTCGGCCCGGCCCTGGGCCCGATTGTCGGCCCGTCCGGCACCTTCCAGCCCCTGCCCGACGCCGCCAAGTGGCTGCTGTCGGGC